>JBAXOG010000079.1:0-22429 GCA_037133395.1 bacterium
TCTTTTCTCCTCCCTACTCCCTGCTACTTCCTACTTGGTGTGATTCATTTCCACTTAATGAATCACACCCTGCGAACCACGCGCATGACTTCAACGGGACAACATTTCAAACACTTTCCACACCCATTGCATTTCGAAAGATTGATCTGAACTCTCCGTGCTTCAAGTTTTTTATCAAAGACCGTAGAAAGCGCTTTTCGTGGACATTCGGAAAGGCAAAAACCACATCCACCGTTCTCGACCATCCTGCATGATTCATGATCAATCTCTAAGATTCCAAGTGGGGACCGGTTTTTGGTTTCTTTTGTAAAACGACCAATCGCACCTGTTGGACAGACCTGGCCACAGGCGCTACAGGAATCCGGACAATAGCGTCCTTCGTCAAAAATAACTTCAGGAGCAAGCCAACCCCGTAATCCGTCCCCTACGCCTCCGCAGGTGATAATCCGCGATGGACATGACCGCACACACGCGCCGCACCGTGCACAGCTATTTTCAAACTTGCCCGGCGGCATACTGCACGGCGGACGAAGTGCCTCGCCTTTAGCCTTGCCGATATGCCTCGGAACAACCATGCGATAACCCGCACCCAGCCCCAAGCCGATAAACGCACGCCGCCCAAACGCAGCTCCACGCTCAAGGGTGACATCTTTTTCGTTTTTGCCTTTTTTTACTAGCCGCGAAACGCGCCATAACAGATCCTGTAAGGCACCTGCAAGACATAGCTTTCGACACCAGAAGCCCGGCGCAATCACGGCCAACACGAGCAACGAGGGCAAGCCAATCGCCAAAGCGCCTGTTGCTAACGTCATCGCCTTCCAGCGGGCGAGTGCGCCCACGGATGACAGGAAAAGGGATAGCGGATCAAGCCAGATGAAGAGCGGATACCCCACAACCGCCCCACCCGCAGCAATGAGGAAAAGAATGCCTCCGACGTGGGGCACCTTGGCGATCCAGTCACGCTTCGCCTTAAACGGCGAGATAGCAGCAACAACAGTCTGGCATGTTCCTGACGGACAGATCCAGTGACAAAAAAATCGTGGCACAAACAGACACGTAATGCCGACGCCAAGGCCTACCATGAGAAGGATGCCCATTGCACCTGTCAAGAGTGCCATGCACGTGAGAAAGGGACTGACTGATGTGACACCACCAATCAGCCATGACGGCATCGCAATGGGCATTGCACACAACAGGGCAAGTGTCAGCACGCTGGCACGTATAGCTATCCTTGCTTGCTTCATCGCCCCTTATCCCAAATACGCACCCTGCTCCTTCAGCACCTTTTGAATTTCAGAGACAGGAACTTCGCGCGGGGTCACACCCTGCTTCGCGGCCAAGGCAGAGGCCACGCCTGCTGCATGCCCTGTTACGGCACACACGGGAATCAGCCGCACACGGTCGACAATGTCGGGTGATGTGGATATGCAGCGTCCCGCAACCAGCAGATTATCGATTTTCTTGGGCAACAAGGCTCCGTACGGAATCTGAAATTCCGGCAACCGCAAGCCATCATGTCCTGAAACCGCCACAACATCGTTAAACTTAGTCAAGTCTGCCGCCGTCTTTTTGGACACCTGTGCCACGCCATCCAAGAGACGCGTCGCACGGACACCGACCAACGGACACGTTTGCATCATGAACGCATCCGAGCATCCCTCCGTTTTACGCATCTTCTCAACGGCATCCCAGGCGATCTTACGATGTTCCATCTCAATCTTCGAAAGTTCACGGACATCGAGACCGTTCCCCTTCGGGCCCAGATTATTGTGCCAGCGCGCCGCCTTTACAGGCTCAACTGCGCCACGGCTCACCTTTGCTTGTTTCGGCAAATGGTCACTGTTCCCGACACGGTAGACAAAGCCCATGCCATGTGTAATCTGCTGATAAGTCTCGCCCGCCTGAAAATAAACATCGCCATCGCCTGATGCATCCACAACCGTCTTCGCAAGAATAGCCTTCCGGCCTTCCTTACTTTCGAAAACAACACCCTTGATTGCATTTCCAACTTGGATGACATCGACGCCGAGCGCATGAAAGTAGACATCCACCTTCGCCTCGATGAGCATTTGATCCATCAGCATCTTTGTTGCTTCTGGATCCGTGGTTGGCTGATAGGTCTCTCCCTCTGCATAACGCGGGGTAATCGAGTGATCACTCAATTGCTGAAGCCTATTCAAGAGTTCTAAACACATACCCCGGGTAACCATCTTAAAGCGATTGTTCTCCCGAACGCCTGTGCCGATGACAAGTAACACGCCACCATTCGTCCAAAGACCCCCCAGGCTACTATCACGCTCAACCAACGCCACCTTCGCGCCTGTCCGAGCCGCGCCCATCGCTGCGCCCCAGCCTGCAGGACCGCCACCGACCACCACCACATCAACCATCTGAAAGACAGGCAGTTCACGTGCGGGCTGAATGACCTTGCCATTATCCAGCGTGGCGGAGGGCACATCCGTCAGCGACGGTGGGATCTTCGAAATTCTTGAATTGAACCCTGCATATTCGGGATCACCCCCATCAGCACGAACCCCGATTGCCGACAACCCGACAGCCGCGCCACCGAGTCCTAATGATTCCAACCATTTACGCCGTGATAACATTGTGTCCCCCTATTCGTTTGTTGAATATCGCTTCATAGTATAGCGGTTGGCCTGACATTTTCAACGACAATCTGTGACGGAGCTGATTCATCGCGTGCGTATATTTTTCAACACGCTGGAAAAATGAACTCCCTTCTTCCGTAATTTGTTATACTACGACCATTCAAAGGAACTTGTATGTTAAAACCCAGCTCATGCATCGAATTATTGTCCCAGATGCCACCGCAGATCGGAATGTCGTCTGGCAAATTGGTGTTTCAGAAAAGCGATGAGCGCGATATCTATAATATCTGCGCACCCTTTGTCTTTAAGGGCGAACGGTTGATTGCGGGTCGCGTGGAACACCGAAATTGTGAATGCGCGGAGATCGTCTTCTTCCGCGAAGAGGAGACGGGCTGGATACCCCATCCCGAGGCACCGATCCTGCGCTCCCTTCAGGATCCTTGCGTCACCCTGGATGGCGACACCTTAATCATCGGAGGGGTCAAATACCCGATTCCGATGGCGGATGGAACGATGGGCTGGCAAATGGAGTTTTGGAAAGGTAACTCCTTCTCGGATTTCAACCGCTTCCTGGTTGGACCGGAAAAGATGAAGGATATCCGTCTGAAGCGATTATCGGATGGACGCGTGGCGATCATCAGTCGTCCGCAGGGCGGTGCCGCAGGCATGGGTAAAATCGGGTTCACGATCGCCAAGGATTGGGACGCGGTTACGCCCCAGCTGATTGCTGGTGCGCCGGTCTATGAGCATCTCTTCCGGAAAGACGAATGGGGAGGCGCGAACGAGCTCCATCTTTTGAAAAACGGTCAATTGGGAGTATTGGGACATATTGCGTATTTGACATCAGGGGATGTCCGGCATTATCATGCCATGGTCTTTATGATTGAGCTGGAGACTGGCAAGGCGACAACACCGCGAATCATTGCACGGCGCATGGACTTCCCGGAGGGGCCGTCGAAACGTCCGGATCTGGTCGATGTGATTTTTAGTGGCGGTCTCGTCCGCCATGCGGATGGACGAGCGACACTCTATGCAGGTTTAAGTGATGCAGAAGCGGGTTGGCTCAACATGGCGGATCCGTTTGTGGCGTTTGAAATGAACGGCTCAACATCTCAATCAGCCACGCGGAATTTTTAATGACGTTATGACGGAGCATTCCAAACAGCGTTTATCAATTACGACAAAGCTTTCGTATGCTGCAGGTGGAGTAACAGAGTACTACTTTCTAAATGTGCTACTCGGGCTTGCCACGCAGATTTATGTAACGGGCATGGGCATGGATATTCGGCTACTCGGCATCGCACTCGCGATTCCGAAAGTCTTGGGTGCAATCGCTGATCCCCTGTTCGGTGCAGGGTCAGACAACTGCATGACACGGTGGGGACGGCGGCGTCCCTTCATTCTTCTCGGCGGTGTAGCCGGTGCCATTCTTTTGCCTCTTCTCTGGTGCCTACCGCCTGGCAGTCATGCGCTCCAATTCCTCTATCTGGCGGCGATGATCTCTGTTTTCACCCTCTTCTATTCAATGTATTCCATCCCTTATGGGGCCTTGGGCTTTGAATTAACGACCGACTATGATGAGCGGACGCGAGTCTTTGCCTGGAAGGGCTATTTGGTGGCAGTGGCCGGATTAAGCGCAGCATGGTTTTACAAGTTCTGCACGTGGTCGATTTTCCCGGATGAAGGAGTCGGGGTCCGCTGGTTGAGCGTGGCTGTTGGCGTCTTGATGGTGCTGGGCGCGGTGGCAACGGTCGTTGGAAGCCGGGAGCATACCTACCATCAGCGGCAGCCCGCTGTTCCCATCCTAAGCGCTTTACGCCTCACGCTCACCAACAAGCCCTTCATCCTTTTGCAGATTGCAACACAGACGCTGGCCTTGGCCCTGGCCATTACCAGTCCCATGGGCTGGCTCGTTTTTCTCCATTACGTCTGCGGCGCCAGCAAGGTGCTGGCTGCGACCATCGGGGCGTATGGAGGCACCATCGCCTTTGTAACCCAGATCCTCTCCAATGCCTGGGGCGTATGGATCTCAGAGAAGCTGGGAAAACGCGAAGGCGGGATGGTTGGCTTTGCGTTAATGGTCCTTTGCATTGCCATCCTGCCGTGGGCGTTGACGCCGCAACATCCCTGGTGGAACGTGGTGGCCTGGATCATTTCCGGACTCGGTATGCCGCTCATCTCGTTGATGGCTGGCTCGATGACAGCGGATGTCTGCGATGAGGATGAACTTCGTACGGGCTTACGGCGGGAAGGCGCCTATAGCGCAGTGAATGGCTTCTTCGGAAAAATTATGCAGATGGCTGTCGTACTGGCGGGCGGCTTTCTACCCTGGTTCGTCGGTTATACAGACAGCGCTGTCGCACCCACAGAGACGCTGCTGGTGCGCATGAAGTATCTGTTGATCGGCCTGCAACTGGCCGGTGTCCTGCTGGCCTTCGCAGTCTTCAGAATGTATCCGATAACCCGTGCGAAGTCAGCGGAGATTCGACGGAAACTCGATGAAAGAAAACAACATGCAGACTCTTGTAAAACGCTTTGACGCAAACCTGTTCCTCATTATTTTTTCAATGCTGTGCGCGACAGTCGTTTGCGCCGCGGAACAACGCTCCATTCCGTGCGTCGAACGCATGCCCAACATTCCGAAGACCTATCACCTGCGTGATTGGAAGCGTGTGGCGATCGGCTTTGATGAACTGGCCATGAATGTGGAGGCAAAGGGTCGTTATCTTCCGATCGTGAAGCTTTATGAGCGTTCCGGCAGCACGAACATGGCCATGCCGTCATATGTGGGCCCGACCGGAGAACCCCAAAGCTTTGATGAAGCCATTCCCGCCCTGGGGGCAATCCTTGGCGCGAGCCTTGTCGGCATTGATAAACGCAAAGGCCCTGTCAATTGGGTGGAATCCGCGCGGCAATATTACAATCCCAAAGAAAAACTGGTGCTCAACCGCGTGGGCGGTAATGCAGGACATACATACTGGTATGAAACCTTCCCGCATATCCTTTACTATTCGATTGCTTACCTTTACCCGGATAAGAGCTCGGAAGAAATCGTCTTGGCCAGCGCAGGACGCTGGCGCGAGGCCTGCCTTGCGATGAAGCCCGAACAGGGTGTGATCGACTTTAATCACCTCGCTTTTGATTTTAATACCCTGAAGCCGGTCCTGGGTCGCTGGGTTGAACCGGATGGTGCCGCCGGCATTAGCTGGATTGAATACATGGCCTGGATGAAGAGCCATGATACAAACTTTCTGAAGGCCGCCACAGACTGTATGGATGCCTTGGCTGCTCGGACCGAGAATCCTTACTACGAAGTTCAGTTGCCCTTTGGCGCGTATGTGGCTGCGCGCTTGAATGCGGAACAGGGGCGGACCTACGATGTGGGCAAAATCATTAATTGGTGTTTTGATCAGACCAGCCGGGCGCGTCCGGACATGGGCATGATCTGCGAAGCATGGGGCGACCTGGAGATGTATGGCTTGTATGGTTCGGTCAACCGGCAACCCTGGCGTCCAGCAGGAGGAGGTTACGCCTTCGCCATGAACACCTACGCCATGGTCTGGCCCCTCGTACCATTAGTCCGTTACGACCCCCGCTTTGCAAGAGCCATCGGCAAATGGGTCCTGAATGCCGCCTCCGCCTCACGCTATTTTTATGCAAACGCGACGTCGGCGGAACAACAGAGCTGCCCGGCTTGGAAAGGCGACCCCGAGTCGGTGATCGCGTATGAAGGCATCCGCTATAAGTGGTGGAAAGAGGAGGGCGACCGCGTGATTGTCGGCGGTGATCCCACGCGGGAAAAGTGGGCCTTCAAGACTGATTTCGGTATCTATGGTTCCGCGTTGGTCGGTGTGCTGGGGAGCATCATCGAAAAGACGGAGGTCACCGGAATCGTGCGACTCGATTGCCGCGTCACGGATTTCTATTGTACCGCCGCGTATCCGACCTATCTTTACTACAATCCTTTTGCGCAAGAAAAGTCTGTGAAACTGGCGGTCGGCCCGAAGGGCGCGGATATTTACGATGCCGTATCCCAACGGTTTGTCGCCAGGAACGTCAAGGGGCTTGCCACGATCACAGTGCCGCGGGACGGCGCGGTGCTGGCGGTGCTCACGCCCGCTGGCGGACGACAGACGCAGGACGGCCAAAAGATGTTGATCAATGGCGTGGTTGTGGATTATCGGACCGGAGAACAGGGAGACGCACAAAACAGGAGAGGCCAATGAGGACGTTTCAACCGGATTATCGGAACATTGAGGACGCGGCCAGGAATCGCAAACCTAGACGGGTCCCTCTTTATGATCATGGCATCCATCCGGCGGTCATGGAACCGATGCTGGGCAAAACATTCTGGCAGATGATGTTTGAAGGCAACGCTCAGGAGCAAGTGGAGGGGTATCGCCGCTTCTGCGAGTTTGGCGTGAACTTCGGCTATGACGCCATTCCTGTGGAATTCGGCGCCACCTATCTGGTACAGGGAGGACATGGTCTTTGCGGACATAAGCCAGGGCTCTTCAAGACCCGGGAAGAGATCGAGCGCTTCCCGTGGCAGGACTTGCCGCGCCGGTATATCGAGGTTTTCGATTCCCATTTCAAGGCCTTGTCTGAAGCACTCCCACCTGGGATGAAGGCCGTTGGCGGCATTGGCAACGGCATCTTCGAGACCTTCCAGGATTTTGTACCCCTCATGGAACTCCCCTTCCTGAGGCTGGATGATCCGGATGGCTATGCCTTGCTTTGGCAAAAGGTGGGCGACCTCTTTGTCGAACTCTGGTCTTGGTTTCTGGAGCATCATGCCGATGCGTTCGCTGTCTGCCGCATGGGCGACGATCTGGGATATCGAACTTCAACCATGCTCTCGCCCGAAGACATCCAGACGCACATCATCCCCCAATACAAACGCGTGGTATCTATGATTCATGCAAAAGGGAAGCCCTTCCTCTGGCACAGTTGCGGCCGGATCTTCGATGTGATGGATGAGGTCATTCGTGACGTGGGCATTGATGCCAAACACTCAAATGAGGATGCGATCGCCCCCATCAAGGAATGGCTTGATCGCTACAATGATCGGATTGCCATTTTCGGGGGCGTGGATATGGACTTGCTCTGTACAGCCGAAGAAGATATAATCAGAAAAACTGTTCTGAACGTACTTGAGCTTGCTGAACACTACAAGGGCTTTGCGATAGGTTGTGGCAACTCGATTGCCGATTATGTGCCGGAAGCAAAGTATCGCGTCATGCTTGAGACCGTTAGAACATATCGTGGTGACTTCTGATCTTCATCGTGAAGCATATAAAGGCGAGGCGCTTATGGCGGGAGACAAAATCATAGATAACTGGAAAACGTTTCACCCCGATGCCGCACATAAGCGCGACGAATATCTTGAAAAAAGTTTGCTGATCTCCGAATTGACCATCCTCGGCTGGACACATTTCACGCGCGCCATGCTCCATGCACAGGAGGCGGACACACATGATGAGGAGTTCGAGTTCCATTATCTGGTCGGCGGTGAATTGGATTGGTGGGTCGAGGACAAACGCTACACGCTCCGGAACGGCGACCTGATCATGACGCGCCCCGGAGAACTGCATGGCGCAAAGAATGGCGTACTTCAGCCATCTGAATTCTATTGGCTACGTGTCAAAGATTCAAAGAAAAAGGGGTGCCTTGGCCTCTCACTCCCGGAATGGTCAGACCTTCGACGCAAATTGCTTTCCGAATCCACACATGTCTTCCGAGCCCCTGAGCCGATCCACGTCTGCTTTCGGAAGCTGATCGCGGAACACCGCCAGCCGGATAGCGTCAGTGCCTGGATGTGCCGGGCATTGGTCTGCGAACTCCTGTTATGGGTCGCACGGACTAAAGACAATCAACCCTCTCCAGAAGTCGGTAACAGAGCGCCGATCACCTTTGTCACGCGGAAAGCCCTGCGAACAATCCACCTGCTGCTGGACAAGGATATCACGCACTCCCCCTTGATCTCAGAACTGGCTGATCAGGCGGGGTTGAGCGAATCAGCCTTCCGGAGAAGATTTGAGCATGATATGGGAATCTCCCCCAGTGCCTATATCAGCCGCAGACGGATCGAGCTGGCAGGTAATTTGTTACGCTCCGGGAAAGGCGTCACGGATGTCGCGTTCAAGTTGGGCTTCTCCTCCAGCCAACATTTCTCAGCCACCTTCAAAAAGGCCACCGGATTCACACCGACGGATTACATCATCGCCAACGACGGACGTTGATGTACGGACGATGAGCCAGACTGGTCAAAAATCGACACGCTCGAATCTTGAACGCCAAGCCTCAATCCCTGTGGTAATCTGTTTACACAATTATGTATCAAGGCAATCAACGTAACGGAATACGAAAGGATCACGACATGAATACACGTTTCGCTTTTCTCCTTATAAGATGGGACGCCTTCAGGACGACGACCGTGAAATGTATCCCTGTGATGGTGATCGGCATCACCGTGGCATTGACCGGTTTTTCCGTTGACCGAACCTGGAATGGCGGCGGCACGAGCGTGAACTGGAATGAGGACGCCAACTGGGGAGGGACAAAACCGGCCAGCGGCGACAAGGTGTTATTCGGCGGCTCGGCCAAGCTGGCGAACACAAATGATTTTATCGGTTATAATATCGGCGGCATCACCTTCAACTCCGGTGCCGGAACTTTCACGTTGGGAGGTAACGCGATCACGAACACCAGCCACATCATTAACAATAGCGCAGCCCTCCAGACGTTGAATATGGGCATCACGCTTAGCGCGGAGACATGGATTAGCGGCGTGTCCGGGCCTTTAAACTTCGGCGGACAGATGAACTTGAACGGACAGATGGTCCGAGTAGGCTATTCTTCTGGCGCATATAAGAACATTGCATTCCCGGGAGGTGTGGTTGGAACGACGGCGGGGCTGCTATTCTACCGGGGCACCAACATCGTTTTGAATAGCACGAATACGATTACGATAACGGGGTATGGGTTCGATATCATTAACAGCGACTGCCCTGTGCACGTGGACTTGGGGGCCTCAAGCAGCATTAATGCGGGCAGTTACCCGACCTATATCCGTGGAGGAGCTGGTGGACCCGGAACACTCTCCATGAGCGGTGGCACGTATACGACAACAGATCGGATCTCTCTTGGCCTTACAGCGAATCAGAGCGGCGTGCTCAACATCGGCGGTTCTGCCGCCGTTACCGTGAAATACATGTTTGTCTGCGGACAAGGCACCGGTACGGTCAATCACACCGGTGGCACTTTGGCAGTCACCGATACCAGCGCCACTTATGGGTTTCGGATGAATGATGCTGTAACCTCGCATGGGTTCGGTTCCTATAATCTAAGCGGCGGCGAGTTGCAGGGGAATACCTGGTATGCCCCTACGGATGGAACGAACGGGGTCTTCAACTTCAGCGGGGGAACCATCCGACCGTACAACATCAATAACAGCAGTTTCACCATACCCTTGACGCTGACTGGATCGAATAGTGTGATTAGCAGCACCGACGGCGGGAGCATTGCTCGGACGTTCATTATGAGTGCGCCGATCGGGGAGGCGGGCGGAGCACGTGATCTTACGTTTGCAGGCACGGGTACGATTTCGCTGGCCACGAATAATGTCCATAGCGGCGTAACGACCCTTGCGGGGGGCACGTTGGCGATCGCGCATCCGATGGCATTGAAAAACAGCGCACTGAACTATACTAACGGCACGGTCACCTTTGCCACCGGTATCACATCGGCGCAGTTCGGCGGGCTGAAGGGAACCGGCAACCTGTCGTTGGTCAATGCGTCCAACGTGGGAGTGGCCTTGACCGTAAGCAATTCGGCTACCATGACGTATGGGGGCGTGCTCAGTGACAACAGCAAGACCGGTTCATTGGTCAAGGCCGGAAGTGGAACACTGATTCTGACCAACACCAGCACCTACATCGGCGGAACGACGATCAACAACGGTATCCTCCAACTGGGCGACGGGGTCAATAACGGTGCCGTCAACCTGTCGAATCTCACCAACAATTCACCCATTGACGGTGGCTTGACGTTTGCCTGTCCCGCGGGTGTCACGTTGGCGAACACCCTTGCGGGAATCGGGTCGATCCGTATTCAGAGCGGTTCACTCACGCTGGGGAGTAGCACGAATATTCATCAGTTCAACAACTTGCCGAACAATGCCGCTGGAATCCGGACCGATATCTACGCGGCGGGAACGGGGTTCAAGGTCAACGCCGGCAAGACGATCATCGTGACGCAACTGGGTATTTTCGACAGTGGAGGCAATGGGCTAGCCAATGCGCACAATGTGTATCTCTACGATAACGCCACAGGCAAGAATATTGCCACGGGCAACGTGGCTTCCGGCACGGCGGCGGCGTACGCGAATGGCTACCGCTTTGTCTCCCTGTCCACGCCCATGCCCCTCTCCGCCGGAGCAGCGGCGCTGACCAACACGGTTTGGGGCGATGCCACGGGTAACGGAGATGCATGGGCATACGATCCAGTGACCTATGATAACGGCGCAAATGGAGAGGTTACCTATTTGACGGGACGGGCCGGTACGACTACGAATGTTTATCCGGGGGGCTACTCGGGCTTCACGTATACATTTGCCACCTTCAAATTCTATAATCCGAATGCGGACATTAGTTTGGGTGCACTGACGACCAATTCACCGGTCCAGATCGGTCCGACAGGCATTCTGAATCTTTCCGCCGGCAATCAGCAGGTGGCTTCATTATCGGATTATGGCGGGGGTGGCGTTGTGACGCGCAGTGTGGCGGGTGCGGCTGCACTGACGCTGGGAGCCAATAATGGCAGTTCGACCTTCAATGGCGTCATCCAGGACGGAAACGGCATCCTGAGCGTCGTCAAGACCGGGGCAGGCACACAAGTGTTGGGTGGAACAAACACCTATACGGGAACGACCACGGTCTTAAACGGCACATTAAGTTTGACACAGCCGCAGTGCCTCTCGTCGAACACGGCTGTAATTGTATCTGGCGATGCCAAAATCGATCTCTCCTTCACTGGCATAAACATTGTGAAAAGTCTGACCGTCAATGGGGAGTTGAAGGTTCGTAACAGTTTATATAGCCGACGTAATCTGCCAGCAGTCTTCAGTGGCGACGGATATCTGTATGTGACAGACGGCGCACGCCCTAAAGGTACGATGATCCAGGTGTTTTAATCGGATCGGGTTGCTGGCTTGATGAATGGATTTCTGGGGGAAGATCAGGGCTGATCAAGGGGACGAGGAAGAATAACGTATTGGGTTCATATTCAAAAAATGAATAGGTGGATCTATGCAAGGGAGAAATCGTATGGTCAAGTTGATTAGTTTTGTATTGTTCGTCTATCTCGCCGGGGGGGTGTTTGATGCTGACGCGGGGTTGTTTTCGCGTGGCCCGCATGTTCTGCATTTACGCTGTGAGAACCAAGAGTCGCCTTTGGGGATTGATGCACGGAACCCGCGCCTGAGTTGGATGCTGGAGAGCCCTGCGCGGGGCACCCTTCAGGCCGCCTATCAGGTGCTGGTCTCCAGCAGTTTAAAAAAGGCGAGGGCCGGTACGGGCGATATGTGGGATAGCGGAAAAGTGGAATCGGAGCAATCGGTCCATGTGCCTTATGCGGGAAAACCTTTGACTTCCCGGACACGCTATTATTGGACCGTTCGCATTTGGGATCAGGCTGGCCGGAAATCTGACACCAGCGAGCCCGCTTGGTTCGAAATGGGGCTGCTCGATCAAAAGGAGTGGGAGGGCAAGTGGATCGGGGGAGAAAACCTGCTGCGCAAGGAGTTCGCGGCGACCGGAAAGGTAGTCCGGGCACGGGCCTACATCGCGGGTGTCGGCTACTATGAATTGCACCTGAACGGGGACAAGGTCGGCGATCATGTCCTGGACCCCGCCTGGACCGAATTTGGGCAAACAGTTTTGTACGCGACGTATGACGTGACCGACCAGTTGCGGAGAGGCGTGAATGCCGTGGGCGTGATGCTGGGCAACGGGCGCTATAGTCATTATCCCTATCATTATTCCCCAAGATTAATGTTTCGTCTGGATGTGGATTACGCGAACGGAATGCGGTCGCAGGTGTTCAGCGATGACGCGTGGACCATGGCAGCAGGGCCTGTGGTTTCAAACTGCATCTTTAATGGCGAGGTCTATGACGCCCGCCGAGAGCAACAGGCCTGGGACAGTCCGGGTTTCTCCAACGCCGCGTGGCGCGGTGCGCAGGTCATGAAGAGCCCTGCAAAAAAGATCGAGGCCCAAACCATCGACCCGATCAAGGTGATCGAAACAATAAAGCCGGTTCGCATGACCAACCCGAAACCGGGCGTTTACGTCTATGACATGGGGCAAAACTTCCCCGGGTGGGCGCGGTTGAAGGTCAAAGGAAGGGCTGGGACCCTCGTTACCCTGCGCTTCGCCGAAAACGTGAAGCCCGACGGAAGTCTGGATCCGCGAACCAATGGTGACGCCAAAAGCACCGATGTCTACACCCTGAAAGGCGGCGGGCTTGAAGTGTGGGAGCCGCGTTTCACCTATCGGGGCTTCCGCTATGTGGAAGTCACAGGTTTCCCGGGCGAGCCAGTATTGGAGAACATCGATGGGCGTGTGGTACACAACGCTGTCAACCAGATCGGCAGCCTGCAAACCTCCAATGAGCTCATCAACCGGCTCCGTGCCAACATTATTTGGGGCATGCGCGGCAATTTCTCCGGTGTGCTCACCGATTGTCCCCAGCGCGCGGAACGCTGCGGTTGGCTGGAGGTGGGCCATAACCTGGCCGATTCGCTCTTCTACAATTTCGATATGGCCCGGTTTTACGAGAAATGGTTCAACGACTGCCGGGATGCGCAATTGGATGAGCGTTTCCCGCGGGGCAGTATTCCGAGCCAAATTCCCTTCATGGGTTGGGCGGCTTGGCCGGGTGACGTGGGCTGGTCCAGTTTCTATATAATTGCGCCGTGGCATCTTTACCAGCACACCGGCGATGCGGAGTCGTTGCGGAGGCACTACCCAGGGCTCAAACTCTATATGCAGTCGCTGGTGAACGAGGCGGACGGGTTCATCATTGCCGGGCCGCGACAAAAATCCGGAATGAATTATTCCCCGACACTCTTTGGCGATTGGGGCGATCCTGACAGCGGCAAAAACAAGACGCCGAAAGATCTGCACGGAACCGCCTTCTTTTACTATTGCGCCTCTATCATGTCCCGGATTGCCCTAGCTCAAAACGAAGGGGCGGATGCGAAACAATACTCTGAATTGGCTGAGAACATCAAGAGGGCGTTCAATGCAAAATATTTCAACCCGGCCACGAATGTCTATGGAACGGGTAGCCAGTATTGCTCCGCCATGCCACTGTATCTGAACCTCGTGCCCGAGGGTTGCCAACAGGCTGTCTTGGACAATCTGGTGCGCAATATCGTCGTGGATCATGGGGGGAACATCAGCATTGGGGAAGTGGGATTGCCGTTCATGATCAGGGCGTTGACGGACCATGGGCGGGCGGATGTTGTTTATAACATGATCACCAAGGAAACCCCTCCGAGCTGGATGGCTGACCTCAAGAAGGGGTTCACGACGTTGCCCGAGTTTTTCGGCGGCGGCGGCTCGCACAACCACATCATGTTTGGAACCATTGAGGAGTGGTTCTACAAGGCGCTGGCCGGAATCAACATCGACCCAGCTCAGCCGGGCTACAAACGGATCATCATCAAACCATGTATCCTGGGAGACCTGAAGCGGGTCAGCGCCTCGGTCCAGACCGTGCGCGGGCTTGTTGCCTCTGGCTGGGAAAAGAAGCACGGCCAATTAACGCTGAACGTCACGCTGCCTGCCAACAGTGTCGCTGAAGTACATCTGCCAAAAATGGGAATGAAAAATGCCGTTGTAAGCGAAGGTGGAAAAGTCGTATGGCGTGACGGCACAAAGGCAGGAGCGCGTCCTGGCATAAAGGCCATCAGGGAAACGGCAGAGGCCGTCATTATCGAAACGGGAAGCGGTTCCTACGGTTTCATGATCGATTCCGTCCAATGAGGATCGCTGGGACTGGAATGGACGAGAGAGAGGTAAGTGTGATTTATTCAACGAGACGACGGGACTTCTTCAAGCTCATGTCATTAGGCACAGGGGCCGCGCTGGCTCAGCCCTTGCTTGCGACAGGCGAAGAAACGGTTTCCAAGACAGCGTCGGGGCCAAGCACGGAGCTAGAGACCGACGTACTCGTAGTCGGTGCAGGGCCGTCAGGTATTCCGGCCGCCATCGCGGCTGCGCGTACCGGCGCGAAGGTGATTTTGGCGGAACAGGATTTTGTTCCGGGCGGCGCACCCGTGAACATGTACGTGTCCATGATCTGTGGAGGTCCCCAAGTGGGTCTCGCCAGGGAACTGCACGAGCGGTTAAACGCGCAGTTCGATCTGAACGGTGTCGTGCGGGCACCGCGTACGGATGAGCATACGCGGAATGTCCTTTTGCCCACAGCCAATTGGTGGTACCTGCCGTCGAGTTTCATGAATGTGTACCTAGGGATGCTCGGTGAAGAAAAGAACATCCTCTTCAAACCTGGCTTGCGCGCTTCAGGGGTTCTTTTCACAAAGAGTCGAGGAGGACGAACGAAGATCGGCGGCGTGCAGTTCGATGCGCCGGGCTCCGTCGCGCATGTCATCCGGGCCCGGATCGTGATCGATGCCACGGGCACCGGGCTGATCGCCCAATTGTCTGGTTGTGACTGTCGTTATGGGCGTGATGCCAAGGAAGAATTCGGCGAGCCTTGGGGGGTCGAACGGGCCGACGAGCACGTCCAACGTCTGACCTGGATGTATATCAGCCAGCGCATCCGTCCCGGCGCATCGCTCGATGTCAAACAACTGCAAGGAACCGGTCTGGTTGAAAACGCGATTGCTAACTGGGTGGGACACGGACCTGCCGACTACTACGAACGCAACACCGGAATTTATCTGCACTGGGGGGCGACCGTCGAGTGCCGCGACACGCGCAATCCGGCAGAGATCGCGGACGCCCAGATGCGGGCCTTTCCCATCATCAAGCATGACATGGAGGTCATGGCGCGCAGCGGCTTCGCGATGCACCTTGCTCCGAAAATCGGCGTGCGTGAAGTGCGTCGGGTCATGGGCGAATACGTGTTGACCACAAACGACCTCTATAAGGGCACGCAGCCGGACGACACCGTGGCCTTGAGTCATTATGGCCTTGATGCCTGGGGCACACCAGTGCCTGCAGAATACCAGAACAAAGTTGTGAAGCCCTATGGCATCCCGTATCGCAGCCTCATCCCCCGGAACATGGAGGGCCTGATCATGGCCGGCAAGGCAATCAGCGCGACGCATCTCGCCATGAGTTCCCTCCGGGTTCAGCCCGTCGTGGCCAGCATCGGAACAGCGGCCGGTGTGGCGGCGGCGTTGGCCGCGCAAAAGAATACGGGTGTCAGGGATATTTCTGTTTCCGAACTGCGCCAGCAACTCGTTGCCCTGGGTACACTGTTCAAAATGTCGTGATGTAGGAACATTTAGAAAAGAGGATGTCATGAGGATCTTAATGATGCTGGCGTGTAGCGCCTTGTTGGCGCTGAGTGAAACATACGCCGAGACGAATCTTGCAACAGGTAAGCGCGTGACCGCCTCCAGTCAGTGGAGTGCTGAGTACGGCGCGACCATGGCCGTGGATGGTCGATTGGACACCCGGTGGAGTGCCGCTGGCGCCCATCCCGGCGAATGGCTGGAAGTGGATTTCGGCCAGGCGGTGCAATTCAACCAAGTCTTCATCAGGCAATATGGCGGGTCGATTCAAGCCTACCGGATCCAGTATTGGAAAGAGGCGACGTGGCACGATGCCTACCGCGGCGGACGCATGACCGCGGAACAGACGGACGTCTTCGCGTCTGTCACGTCCAGTCGGCTGCGGCTGCTGATCGTGGCGGCCGAGGGGGGCGTGCCGAGCGTGTGGGAATTAGAAATAAATGATAATCCGACGGCTATAAACGTCAACGGATTGAGTTCCAACACTATGCCTGCGGCACCAGAGAATCTGGCGGCCAGTAAAACGGTTATCGCCTCCAGCCAGTGGAGTGATGAATACAGTCCAGGCAAAGCGGTTGATAGAAATTTCGCTTCACGCTGGAGTGCGGCCGATGCGACGGCGCAATGGCTGGAGGTCGATCTTGGGCGCCCTGCCGTCTTCAATACCTTGGCCTTCGTCCAATACGGTGCCTACATCGTCACCTATCGTGTGCAGTATTGGGTGGATGGAAAATGGAACGATCTTCACACAGGTGTGGATATGCCGACGTTTGTCCAGATCGTCTTTCCGCCAGTGACGGGCAGCAAGGTACGTCTGTCCATCGTCAAAGCCAAAGGGCCGTCGTCCATTTATGAAATGGAAGTCGTGAACGATCCCTTTGCCGAAATGCCCAAGCCGCTCGTCGCCCCCAAGAAGCCGTCGCGATCCAATCCGCAGGCTCAACAGGAGATCGCCTTCAGCGCGCTGGATGAAGGCCGCGTCTTCGAGGGTATCGGCGTTCTCAGTGCCGGCGGCAACACCGGTTTGCTCAAAGATTATTCGGAGCCCTTTCGCAGTGACATCTTGGATTTTATGTTCAAGCCGAAATTCGGTGCAGGATTCCAGCATCTGAAAGTGGAGATCGGCGGCGGCGAGAACTCCACCTGCGGCTCGGAACCGAGTCATGCCATCACCCAAGCGGAAAACGCGAATCCTAAACCGCGCGGCTTCGAGTTCTGGCTGATGCAGGAGGCGCGGAAACGTAACCCAAAGATCCTTCTCGATTGTCTGCCCTGGTCGTTTCCGGCGTGGACGCGCGGGGCTTTTACGCAGGAGAGCGCCGACTGGTTCGTCTCTTTCCTCGACTGCGCCAAGAAGAAGTGCGGTCTGGAACTGGACTATGTCGGGGCGGGCTGGAATGAACGCGGAACAGACCGAGACTGGGTGGTGAATCGGTTGCGCCCGGCTTTGAACAAGGCGGGGTATGGCAAGGTCAAGCTGCAGGGACCCGATCACAACGGGCAACACTGGAAGGTCTTCGAAACGTTCGAGACAGACTCCGCATACCGCGACGCGTTAGACGTGGTGTCGTATCACGTTTACGGCCTGGCGCCCGCGACAGAAAAAGCCAAGGCCTCGGGCAAACCGCTGTGGATGTCGGAATGCACCGGCAGCGGCGGGCTGCATGAATTGCGGCAGTTGATCAAATTCTATGTGCAGGACCGGATCACGAAGTTCATCACGTGGTGCCCAGTGGCCTCCTGTTACGAAGGACACACCTGTTTCGCCAATGTCGGATTCGTCAAAGCCAATCAGCCCTGGTCCGGCCACTACGAGGTGTCCGACGGGGTCTGGTATGCCGCCCATGTGACGCAATTCACCGAGCCGGGCTGGAAGCTGATGGATCCCGGATGCAGACTGTTCAATCCGCAGGACCCCAAGTCGGATGCCGGCTGCCTCGCGTTCCGTGATCCCAAGAGCGATCAATGGAGTCTCCTTGCCGCCACCGCAGAACCGGTGACATTGAAAATCAAGGTGGGGGCAGGCCTGTCCGCCGGGCCGGTCCATGTCTGGAAATCCGGCGGGAAGACGCTGTTTGTTAGGCAGGATGACCTTCTTCCGACAGACGGATCAGTCATCGTGCATCTGGAAGCGGGCAGCGCCTACTCGCTCACGACGACCACAGGCCAGCAGAAGGGAGCGCCCCCGCATCCCATCCCGTCGTCGGCGCGGTTCCAGGTCCCCTATTCCGAGGATTTTGAGCATTACGAGCTTGGCGCAATGCCCAAGTACTTCATGGATCAGAAAGGCAGTTTCGAGGTGGCCACCGATGGGCGCGGAGGAAAATGCCTGAAGCAGATCGTGCCTGCGGAGGGAACCAAATGGAACGGACTCATTATCAGCCCCAACACCGTCTTCGGCGACAATCTCTGGGAAAGCTACGAATTGAGTTCCGACGTGAAGGTCGTCAACGGCCAAACGGAGATCGGCGGAAGGCATGATGACATGGCGAAGCTGGGGTATCGCCTGACACTTGAGAAGTCTGGCAAGTGGACCGTGAGTTATCGCACCGAAGTCATCGCTTCAGGTGAGCTTAAGGGCTTTGACGGGAATGTCTGGCATCATCTGAAGATCGCTTTTCTTCGGACCGGGATCAAGGCGTTCGTTGATAAGGTTCAGGTAGCGAACCTTTCGAATGAGACGAGGAGCATGCAGGGGCGCTGCTTCCTGGCCAGCTCGTACGATCCCAATTTGTTCGACAACATCCGCGTCAACGTGCTGGACGCGCCATTGGATCCGTCACGGATGAAGATCCATGCCAGCAGCGTTTATGGCCCGGGCAACGAAGCGGAGAAGGTCCTCGACGGGAATCCTGCCACGATCTGGCACAGCGGGCAATCGCCGGCCGGCGCGTTTAACCAATCCCTCGTGATTGACTTGGGCGGAAACGTTGAAATCGACATGGTGAGCTATTTACCCCGGCAAGATTCTCAGACCGGGTTGATAACTGCTTACAACCTCTATGCAAGTCAGGATGGGGTCACGTTCACGAAGATCGCCTCGGGCTCATGGAAGAAAGACAACGCCCTCAAGGTAGCGACATTTACGGCGGTCAAGGCGGCCTTCATCAAACTCGAAGCCACCGAGGCCGGAGGTGGAAACATGGCGGCAGCCGCGTCGATCCACATCTATGCGCACGGAACGGATGGCACAAAATAGGAGCTAAAGATGCATGCATATTATCGCAAAAGAGTAGTGTCGCTCCTCACGTTATTGTGCCCGGCGCTTGGCGTTGTGGCGGTTGAATCGAACTCGCCGCCGAACATCGTGCTCATTCTCGCCGATGATCTGGGATATGGGGATCTCGGTTGTTATCCAAAGGATCCGGCCAACGTCGATGCGCCCGCGCTTTCGCCTCATATCGACAGTCTGGCCGCGCAGGGTGTCAAGTTCACGACCGCCTACTCCATGCCGATGTGCAGTCCGGCGAGAGCGGCGCTGCTGACGGGACGATATCCGGCGCGGTTCGGGTTCTACGGCAACGCGGATGCACATGTAGGTCTTCCTCGCAGCGAGAAGCTGCTTTCTGAAGCATTGAAGGCGCGAGGTTACGCGACCGCCTGTATCGGCAAGTGGCATGTGGGGCATCAAGAGGGTCATCGGCCATTAGACCGCGGATTCGACCGTTTTTATGGTTTTCTCGGAGCGTCCCATGATTATTTCAAGCCCAACGTTGGCACGGATACGGACGGCGCAATGTATGAAGGGAGTTGGATTTGGGATCAGGACAAAAAGGTTGAGAAGATAAAGTATCTTACTGATCAGTTTACCGATGAAGCGATCACGTTTATTGCTCAGGCACAGCAGAGGAAACAGCCGTTCTTCCTTTATCTCCCGTATAACGCACCCCACGGCCCGGAACAGGCCACAGAGCAGGCCATTCAAGAGTTCAGCCGTTATCCAAAAGTCAAGAACCAGCCACGTACCGTGGTGCGTGCCATGATTGACGCCATGGATCAGAACATCGGGCGGCTACAGCTTGAACTGTTCCTGCGCGGTTTGGACGACAACACGATCATTGTGTTTGCCAGCGACAACGGTGGCAACGAATACGAGATGCCTGATGGGATACGGACCGTCGAACACAACGGCGGGTTGCGCGGAAGGAAATTCACGTTATGGGATGGCGGCTTGCGCGTGCCGCTGATTATCCGCTGGCCGGAGGTCATCGGGAAGGGTGTCGTCTATGACAAGCCGGTGCTCCTTCTGGATCTATATGCGACACTTTCCGAAGCGGCGGGCATCCCTCTTCCAACGGATCGGCCTCTGGATTCCGTGAGCCTGTTACCGTTTGTGCGCCAGTCGTCTGAACAGGCACCGCATCCGTTCATCTACTCGTTCATGCCGGACAAGGATACGTGGTGCATACGTCAGGGGAATTGGAAACTCGTGAACGACTGGGATTCGCTCTTCATTCCCGGTGTCGCGCCGACCCGTCGCGAGACCGGGCTTTTCAATCTGGCGGAGGATCCAGGCGAGCGGGTCAACCGGCTTCGTGAATTTTCTGCGAAAGGAGACGAGTTGCGCGCCCTTCATCTTGGACTGAGAAAGGGATTTCTCCCGAGTTTGGCGACAACCTGCAGGTCAGACGATTACAAAAAAAAACAGGATTAAGGTATAGGAGAGAGTAACTATGTTTATCAAAAACGGAGCGCAAACTGAATTCGTCAAACGAAGCGCACTTTTGGGTATGCTGCTCGGTGTGGTTTCCATGCGCGCGGAGGTAATCATCGTCCCGCAGGAGACGGAGTGGAAAATCTCCGCTGCCGGATATCAAGCCAAAATAGGCAAAGATGGCTGCTTGAGTAATCTGATGATCGATGGCCTGGAATTCCTCGCCCCCGGCGTGAACATCTCACGGGGTTCCTATTTCTGGCAGGGAAGCGTTTTATCATTGAACAGTCCAACCAAACCTTCTGATGCCGTTCTTGCTGCAGAGAATGAGCGGGCCTCGATTCTGTACGCGTTTTTTGACGACCACATGACCTGGACGGTCACGAACAAGACCCAGGCGGCGATGACCTTCCTGATGGTCTTCAACGCCAAGGTAGACAAGGTCGCCGGTCCGGACGGCCAGTTTATTCCGGTTCCGATAACCGCGCCTTGGACACAGTCAACATGGCGACAGGGTGACTCCACGTTGGTTGTCTCCGGCGGCACGAGAATATGGGGGCCGTGGGGTAATACCGAGATCCTGCAAGTCGATCTTGCGGCGGGCGAGACGCGCAAGCTGGAACTGAAAACAGGCAAAGCCGGCAAGACCGAAGAGCCAAACCATCGCGTGACCGCAGCCGATTCCGGACCTCCCCGCATTGCCGATCCGACGCTCTATCTGCGCCCGATTTCGGATTTGTTGAAGGAGAAGTGGCCCCGAAACCGTTCGGTACGCATTGTGTGTCACGGACACAGCGTTCCTTCCGGATATGCGGCGACCCCGTTTGTGGACACCTTCAATGCTTATCCCTATCTGTTGCACAAAGGGCTGAAAGAACAGTTTCCCTATGCGGTCATCAACGTGATCGTCACGGCCATCGGCGGTGAGAACGCGATGACCGGTTCAACCCGTTTTGAACGCGACGTGCTGTCACTCCGTCCGGACGTCGTGATGATTGATTATGCTCTCAATGACCGGCACATCGGTTTGGCAAAAGCACGCTTGTCGTGGATTAGCATGATTGAGAAAGCCCAGGCCGCGGGTATCAAGGTCATCTTGTTGACGCCGACGGGAGATACTGGGGCAAAGCTAGATGATCCGAACGATCCGCTAAATCAGCATGCCCAGCAAATCCGGGACTTGGCGGCCATCTATCATGTTGGATTGGTGGATAGTCTCGCTGCCTTTAAAAAAGCCATGACTAGTGGACAGAAATTGAAGGAGTTGATGTCCACCGGTAATCATCCAAATCGTAAAGGTCATGATCTGGTACGGGATGAATTGATGAAATGGTTTCCGCAATAAGACCGTTTATAGGATCTTGTAGAGACAGGGGGACAGACAAGTCTTTCCCTGACAAGTCTTTCCCTCAGTCAATACGTCCTCAGCGATCAATCCGTCACTCGTCCTCTGCACGTGCTTATTGCCGGGGTCTCACTGTCACTGCCGACTGCTACTGCCAACTGCCAACTGCTACTGTGCCGCCCCGGGAGTTGCGATTATTTATTTCTCTGTACCGCCGTGAGGGCGCAGTTCCGAGTTGTTTGCAATCACGCCGCCCATAGCGAGTTCAATTC
>JBAXOG010000080.1:0-21788 GCA_037133395.1 bacterium
GTAAGTTAGACCTTTCCGAATACGGAGGGTCTAACTTAGTTTGTCAATTGACGGTGCCTGGCAAGGGGACGCAGTTAGTCTTTGAGGTGGAGGTCATATGAAACCGATTCGCGTTTCTTTTGTCGAGGATGATGCCGAACTGCGAGGGACGCTGCGGGAGTTTGTCCTGTCGGCGGACGATCTGTGTTTTGTCAGCGGATACGGCACAGCGGAGGAAGCGCTGGAGAAACTTCCGGCGGAATCACCCGATGTGGTTGTGATGGACATCCGTCTGCCGGGGATGGACGGCATCGCCTGTGTCGAAGCGCTCAAGCGACGGCTTCCGTTCGTGCGCGTGCTCATGTTAACTGTGTTTGAAGATGGCGACCAGCTTTTCAAGTCGATTGCGGCAGGTGCGTCCGGGTATCTGCTGAAAAGCACCGAACCGGAGCGGCTGTTGACTTCCATCCGGGAAGTCCATGAAGGCGGGGCACCCTTTTCCAGCACGGTCGCCCGCAAGATGGTGGATTACTTTCAGGCGGTGAGGCCACTTGCATCGGCCACGGAGAACTTGTCACCCCGTGAAACGGAGACACTCAAGCTGCTGTCCGAGGGCTTGATGTATAAGGAAATTGCGGCTTCCCTCGGAGTTTCCGTGCCGTCGGTCCGCACCTACCTGCACCGCATCTACGAGAAGCTCCATGTGGTCAACCGCACGGAGGCGGTCGTCAAATATCTCGGCCTTCGAGAGGGTAAGGGCAAGCGCGGATTCTAACCCGCACTCTGACGCGCCTGTCAACAAAAGGATGACAAGACACGGTCGCGTAAAACGGCTATACTGATAGTCAATTATCACGGGCATTTATGGAAAAGCCAAAAAAATCAACCATACGAAGAAGGAGTGGATGATGAAAATAAAGAAGCAAGGTATTGGAACTCGGTTGAGAGTGGGGTTGGGAATACTGGTGGTGTGTGGAATCGTTGGATCAGTACGGGCAGCGACGGGCACGTGGGACGGTACGGACAGCACGTGGGACACCTCCGCGACTCACTGGACGGGCGTCTCGGGCACTCCGTGGGATGCAACGAATGGCGGCACGAACGTTGCAAAGTTTAACACGGGCGGCGCGCGCGCCGTGGTCAGCGGCACGGTTTACGCGAACGGGCTGACGTTTGACGCCGCGGCAACGGTCACCAACGGCACGCTCGCGTTCGCAGGCACGGCCGCTCCGGTGGTCACGGTCACGGGTGCCTCGGTCACGGGCGAAGTCTTCTCGGCACTCTCAGTTCGCGACTACAATAAGGCGGGGACAGGTACGCTGGTCCTGAAAGGGGCGAGCAGTGCGGCGTTGACCAACATGACCGGCGGTGGTTCCTTCGTGCTTTCCGGCAGCGGCACAATGACCAATGCCTCGGTCGGCCCCATTTACATCGGCAACTCCTCCGCCAACAATTCCGTGACGCTCACCGGCGCCAGCGCCTACTGGAATGCCAACGGCAACAATTTGAACGTCGGTTATGGTGTTTGGACTGCTACGAACAATGTCTTCACCATTACGAGCGGCGCCACCATGACCAATGTGGCCGTCGTCGATGTTGGGTCCCTGCCTACCGGCAGTTCCCCCGTTGCAAATACCTTGGTGATCAGCGGCGGCGGCCGCCTTTATTCGACAAATAGCTCCCTGATTGGGGCCGCCGGCGGCACCGCCGGTGGCAACAATAAAGTGCTGGTCACCGGAACCAATGCCGTGAACGGGCAGTCGTCGCTGTGGGATCTCGCCAAAGCCAGTCTGACGATCGGGGGGGGAGGGGGAGCACCGGATTGCAATTTGACCATCGATAACGGTGGCGTGGTGACCAATGCCGGCTCCAACATATTGAAGGATACCAGACCGAGTTTGATCATCACTAACGGCGGAAAATTTTATTCCACGGGAATAACCAAAATCCAGGGCACGAGTGCCAACATCCTGGTTGGCGCCAACTCGGTGTTTGATAACGGCGGCTACTCTCTTCAGTGGAATGCCACAAGCATTACGAACACCGTTACGGACGGCGGCGTGTTGGTCAATGCCAATTTCGGCGCATTCAATATAGCGGGGTTCTATAATAACCTGATTATCACCAACGGCGGCAAAGTGTACTTCGGGAAGAGTGCTGCCAGCTATTTGACCTCTCGTGGGGGTTTCTGCAATACGGTCACGGTGACTGGCGCCAGTTCGTTGTTGGACAATGGTGGACAGGCTTTCTATGTGAGCTATGCCGACAACACCACATATGGTGAAAATGGTAATAGTTTGCAGGTGACCGCCGGCGGCGTGGTCAGCAACATCACCACGCTCTCGGTGGGCAATTACAAAACGAATGCTTGGAATAGCGCGCAGGTGACAAGCGGCGGGTTGCTGGAGATCAAAACCGGAATCACGGTGGGCCTGAGCACGGACGGAGGTTCAACGAACAACACGGTGCTCGTCTCCGGCGGCATCCTGCAGTTCACAACAGCCGCGCCGACGATCACGGTCGCCAACAACAGCGAAAGTTCGGCTAACAGCATGACGCTGACCAACGCCGTGGTGTCGTTCCGGGCGATCACCAACGCGACGGTGCTGTGCAGCAAGAGCGGAAACCAACTGACCAATGCGCTCTGGCTCGGCGGCAACACCTTCCGGCTCAACGCGGCGACCAACGCGGCGGGCGGCCAGGCTTACACCTTCGCGAACACGCTCGGCTCAACCAATTTTGTCGCCTTATCGTTGCTCAACGGCGCCTGCTGGCGCGGCGGGGCGGCGACGATCAGCAGCGGTGGTGCGCTGGAGGTCGGGGCGGGGGCGAATTATCTGGTCACAAACGTGACCTTCGAGTCCGGCAGCGAGCTGCGCGTGAGCCTGGACGGCACGGCCGCTTCCAGCCTGCTCTCGACCTCTGGGGCGCTGACGTTGGGCGGCGCGCTGAAAGTCACGCTGGGTTTCGCGCCGGTCAAGAACGTTGAGTATCCGGTCATCCAGACAACCGGCGCGGGGACGCTCGCGGGTGCCTTCGCCAGTTCGAAGGTCACGGCCAGCTATGGCGGGAATGCGTACGAGCTGATTGTCCGCAAGACCGCGACAACCGTGAGCGTGGTATGGGCGACAAAGGGGACGTTCATCAGTTTTATGTAGCTCGCGCGGTATTCGGCAAGGGCTTGCTTCTGCGTGTCGGGGGACGCGCGGAAGCGGGTCATTAACAGGGGAAAACAGATGCAAGCGATGAAACGGGGAGAGGGGATTCGTTGGGTTGTGATGGGGGGCATACTCTTGGCCGCGCTGTCCAGCGTTGCCGCCGAATCGGCAGACAAGGCCGATCCGTGGGTGGTGCCTCCTCGCAATGCGGCTGAAACCCGGGAGCGCTTGGCTGAATTGCGCAAGGAGTACGCGCCGTACCTGCGCAGCCTGCCGTTTAAACTCGATGTGCGTCAGCGTCAGAGCCTCAACGGGGAGTGGCTCAACAAGGTGGAGGTCGAGGATGGCGATGACGGGGTGATCCCTCCCGCGCCC
Source organism: bacterium (assembly GCA_037133395.1). Lineage (GTDB taxonomy): Bacteria > Verrucomicrobiota > Kiritimatiellia > RFP12 > UBA1067 > CAIZQW01. The sequence goes on from JBAXOG010000080.1 coordinate 3,513, forward strand.
GAATGGTTCGCCGAAAAAATCGACGAGAAAAACGGCGGGTGGACGACCGTGACGGTGCCGCACTGGCGCTGGTCCACCAAGCGCGACAAGACGCAATCTTTCCCTTGGTATCCTGAAAGTAAGATCGTCTGGTACCGCAAACATTTCAGCGCTGAACGGCCGATGCCCGGCAAGCGGGTATTCCTGTGCTTTGCCGGGGTGGACTGGGCGGCGGAGGTCTGGCTGAACGGCAAACGCCTGGGGCAGCACAGCCGCTACTGGGAACCGTTCCGGTTCGACGTGACGGAGTGCCTCGCCCGGGAGAACACCGTGGCCGTGCGGTTGATCGACGGGCCGGCCTTCGGCGAGTTGATCTGCCAGTGGGCGGTGCTGCCGTTTTCTCCGGCGGACAAACTGCCCGGTCGGAAACAGGAATTTGTCATGGGCCAGCCGGACCCCCTGACGTTTAATCTGGGGCAGGCGTCCTCCGGTGGAAGCGGATATGGTATCCATCGCGAGGTGTTTCTGGAGACAACGGGCGAGGCTTATCTGACGCAGCTTTTCGCGCGCGGCTATCCGTTCGCGAAGACGGCCCGGATCGCGGTTGAGACGGATGCGGCAAAGGCCGTGACGCTCACGCTGGAAGTCAGCGTGATGCCGGAGAATTTCGAGGGGAAGCCGCTCACGGCGACCCGCACGGTTGAGCTTGTTCCTGGTGCGGGCCGGCAGGAGTTTTCCGTCGCTGTGCCGGATGCGCGCGCGTGGTGGCCGCGGGAGCCGTTCCTGTACCGATGCAGAGTCAAGTTGCTGGACGGTGACCGTGCGGTTGACGCGAAGGACACGCTCTTCGGATTCCGGGAAGCCGGCCTGGTCTCCGCCAAAAATCCCCGGCCGGGCATGCAGGAGGGCCAATTCCTCTTGAACGGCCAGGCCGTTTTCCTGCGCGGTACCACGCTCGCCTCCGCCGACCTGGCCTGGTACTGGGGCGAGCACGACCGGCTTATCGACATTTTGCTGCTCACAAAGGTCGGCAATTTCAACGTTATCCGCAACAACCAGCACATCGCCTTTCCGGAAGTCCTGGAGCTTTATGATCGCCTGGGCGTCATGAGCCAGGAGGAGCAGGGCACGGGAATGCAGAAGAAGGCGCACGAGCCGACCATGGACCACTTGGCCGAGGTCGTGGCCCCCATGGCGAGGGTGTTGTACAACCATCCGGGCGTGATCTTCTTCTCGTTCATGAACGAAACCCACGCCAACATGACCAAGCCGGTCGAGGCTGTGTTGGCCTTGGACCCGGAGCGCCTGATCGTCCCGATCGCGGGCGCGCTTTTCGCGCTTGATAAGCCGGAATTCGCCGATAACCTGCTGGGGCAGTTTCATGATTATGCCGCCTGGTACGGCGGCCTGTACAAGCTTTGGGACACCGGCGCGCCCCGGGTGCCGGGCCGCCGGGTGTTGGACGATTTTCACAACAACAATCCCAGACCGTCGCGCAATTGGTTCCCGGTCATGACCCCGAACCGCATGATGATCTGCGGCGAGTACGGCGGCGAGGCACTGGACAGTTACGAAACCATGCTGAATTACCCGGCCCACTGGGGGAAGACGCCAGCGCTGACCAACGATGTCTATTGGGGCTTCCCGGTGAATGCCGGGTGGCCGCTGAACACCGAATTCGGGCTGCGCGGCAAGCCGGCGGGAAATCTCGCCGAGCGCATTGCGTCCAGCCAGACCCACCAGGCGGATCTACTGGCCGAGGCGACCAAGGGCTTCCGTCTGTCTCGGAAAGCGATTGTCGGTTACTACCAGTTCCATTTTATGGACCTTTCGCCGGCGCACTGGCCGAAGTCCATTGTCGGTTACGACCTCGTACCCAAGAAGGCGTTCTTCGAGATGGCTCAGATCAACCAGCCCGTGGTGCCGCTCTATCGGCTGTTGGACAAAGGGAGTGCCCTGGAGATCTGGGTGTCCAACGACCTGACGTTGGCGTTCCCCGACTGCACGGTGACGTGGCGCATCCGTGCGGGTGAACGCGAATTAACCGGCAGTCTGCAAGGCGCCGTGCCCGCCCTCGACGCGGTCTGCCTCGGCCGCCTGGGGCCGGGCGAGCTGCCGCCAGCCAATTGCGACCTGTTCGACCTGGAGCTGGACTTGCGCGACGCACAAGGCCGGAAGATTTCCAGCTATCGGCATGAGATCTACCGCAATTTCGAGATCATGGAGCGTTCGGTCAAGGAAATGAACCTGAAGAACACGCGGGCCAAGACGTGGAACAAGGAGAAGATATCCGTGGGCAAAAAGATCACCGCCACGAGCGAGTCGCCGGACTCTCCGGCAAATCATGCCGTCGATGGTGACTACAACACAAGCTGGCGGGCGGCGTCCAGCAGCCTTCCGCAGGCGCTGACCGTGGATCTGGGCGAGGCGGCCAGCCTGTGCGGTGCGCGCGTCATGTGGCGGGGGGAGCGGGTCGGCAAGGTGGCGTTCGAGTTCTCAGACGACGGTGTCGCGTGGCGTCCTGCCGCCGAAGACGTCAGCGAAGATTCCGAACAATGGGCCAAACCGCCCAAGGCGCTGCGGATGCAGTACTTCGCCTTCACGGCCAAGGGGCGTTATGTGCGGGCGACCCTCACCGCCGTGCCGGACGGGTGCCCCGTCGCGGTGCAGGAACTCGAAGTGTACAGGAAGTGAACCGGAAAGTTAAAAGAAAAAAAAGATGAACACACTCAAAATGCTTCAACCCTGCACTACTCTGCTAATAATCTTTCCGGCCTTCTTTCTGACGGCTCAGGTCAGGGCGGCCAGTGACCTTGAACGCGCCTTCGTCAGTCCGCCGGAGGCGGCCAAGCCGTGGGTCTACATGTGGCGAGGCAATGACAAGCTGACCCCCGGTGACCTGACCCGTCACGTCAGCCAGATCAAGGAGAAGGGTTTTGGCGGCTTCATCATCTACGGAGGGGAACCCGGTACGGTGTCGCGTAAATACCTTCCCCAGTTGCTCCAGGAATGCGAGAGCAGGGGTTTGGTTATGGGCGCCAACAACTGCGGGAGTTGGCCCTCCGGCGGCTCGTGGGTTTCGAAAACGAATCGGCCTTGGATGACGGTGTACAGCACACTCGATGTGGAGGGCGGTAAGACGTTCAACGGCAAGCTTCCCGAACCGCCGCTGCCCACCGAGGGCGACGCCAAGTTCCAGGAATGGCTGAAAAAAGAAGGGGTCGCGACGATTGCTGTGCAAGCCTTCCGGCTGCCGGACGCGCCCGCGCCCGCTAAGCCGGTCATCACGGTCAGCAGCGATCCGGCGGGGATGCCGGCGCTCTTCGATGGAAACTGGAACACCAGTTGGATTCCCGGACCGGTGACAAACTCGGCGGTCAAGAATCCATGGGTGCTCTTCGATTTTGGAGCGTCGAAAAAAGTTGAGGCGATCTGGTACGATTCGCGCGGTCTGGCGCAGGTGCAGGCGTCCGACGACAACGTCACGTTCAAGCACGTCTTCTCGTGCCCGTCGGTACTCTTCGGCGGGTATTCGGAATTCCCGGCTGCCACGGCCCGCTATTTCCGGGTTCAATTCTCCGGGCTCAATTTCGAGAAGCGCGTGTACGGGCGGGTCAACGAACTGGTGCTGGGGACCCGCGCGGAGGTGGAGCGCCGCGCCCTGCGGGTCGCCAAATCCGGGTTGATGGGGGTCTATTGGCCTTGGACGCCCTCCGAGCCGGGTTACCGACTCAAGTACACGAGCGCACATCTCTTCATCCGGGAGGATGCCGAGTTCGTGCAACAACCGCTGACAGCCGATTCCTCAGACCGGGTTCTCTCTTCCCAAACGCGTGTTGATTTGACGGACAAAGTGGGACCGGACGGGGCACTGCAATGGGACCCGCCTCCGCCAGAGCGCTCCGGCGCGGCAAGCCCGCCTGCCGGCAAATGGCGTATCGTCTGGTTGCGCCGCAGTATCGTCAACGGCATGGAATTCATTCCCGACCTGATGAACCCGGCGGCTAGTCAAGAGGACTTCGACAAGGGGATGAGTCTCATGGGCAAAGTGGCGGGAGAGAAAGCCGGAAAAATCCTGCGCTACTACCACGAGGACAATAATGAGATCCACAGCATGTACAACTGGACCCCGAACATGCTCGAAGAATTCCAGAAACGCCGCGGTTACGATGCGCGCCCGTACTTGGCGGCGCTGGCAGGACAGATCGTGGATTCGGTCGAGCTTGCCGACCGCTTCCTCAATGATGTGCGCAGGACCGTGGCCGATTGCGTGGCGGAAAACCATTATGGACTTACCCGCAAACTGGCCAATGAACAAGGCATCCAGTTCCGTTCCGAAGCCTCCGGTCCCTACATCCCGGGCACGCCCAGCCAGGATGCCATGGCCAACCTCTCTCGGGTGGATGTGCCGGTGGGCGAATTCTGGACCCACTCGTGCGTCCAGCAAAACTGGACAAAAAAGGACGGCAAACTCATTGACCCGACCGGCAGCATCTGGAAACGCTACCGGCCCCGGGAGCTTCCCAACTTGCCCAACGGCGAAAAGCTGTTGGCCGAATTCGACGAGGGAGCGCAGAACATCAATATCAAGATGGCCGCCAGCACTGCTCACATCTACGGCAAGCCGTTGGTTGATACCGAGGCGTTCACCTCGCTGAGTTGGGTCAACGCCATTACGCTCTCCGACCTGCTGCTCCGTGCCAACGTCGCCTTCTGCGAGGGAGTCAACCGGATGTGTTATCACGCCTCTGACACCACCGCCGCCGCCGAAGGTTCCCCCGGAACGGTCTATGCCGCTGGCACCTATTTCAACGACAAGAACACTTGGTGGCCCTACATCGGCGCATTCAACAATTACATTCACCGTTGTTGCGCGCTGCTGCAGCGCGGCCGGTTCGTGGCGGACCTGCTTTACTACATCGGCGACGAGGTTCCGGCCATGATCGAGGCCAAGCGCATCCGCGAGGGAGGCCGTTTCGGTTACGACTATGACGATTGCAACAGCGAGGCGCTGTTGACCCGGTTCACCGTGAAGGACAAACAGTTAATCACTCCCGACGGCACGAGTTACCGCGTGCTGGTTCTGCCCGAGCGGCAGACCCTGACGCTCCCTGTCGCCCGAAAAATCCGCGAGTTCGTCCAAGCCGGCGCGGTCGTGGTCGGCCCCAAGCCGCTGCGCACGCCGGGGCTTACCGGCTATCCGCAATGCGACCGCGAATTGAAAGCGATCGCCGACGAACTGTGGGACAGCGGCAAGGTCATCTCCGACAAGACCGAGAGCGAAGTGCTAAACGCGCTGAAGATTTCGGTCGATTTCGCCTATAAATCCAGCCAGCTCGATCCGCTCATGGATTTCATCCACCGCAAGGACGGCGACGCGGACATCTACTTCGTGATCAACCGCCGCAACCGCGCCGAACGTTTCGAGCTGACGTTCCGTGTCACGGGCAAGGCTCCCGAGTTGTGGAATCCGCTGGACGGCACGATGGCGGAAGCCCGCGGCTATACGATGGCCGACGGACGCGCGACCGTGCCGGTGGAGTTGGCGGCCTACGGTTCGACATTCGTTGTCTTCAAGAAGGGAACCACGAAACACACGAAAGACACGAAACCCTTTGTCGAACTCAAGCTGGTACAGGAAATTACCGGCCCGTGGACTTTGCAATTCAATCCGAAGCTGGGCGGCCCGGGGGAGACAGTGGGCAGCGGGCAGTCGGCGGTCGGCAGTAAGGGCAAGGCCGTTGTTTTCGAAAAACTGGAGGATTGGACCCAGAGGTCTGAAGAAGGCATCAAGTATTATTCTGGAACCGCGATATATCACAAGGTCTTCTACTGCCGACTGCCGACTGCCGACTGCCAACTGTTCATCGACCTCGGCGTCGTTCACTCGCTCGCCCGCGTCCGGCTCAATGGCAAGGAGGTCGGCGTGGCCTGGTGTCCGCCGTGGCGGCTGGACATCTCCGGCGCGCTCAAGGCTGGGAGCAACGAGCTGGAGATCGAGGTGTGCAACACCTGGTACAACCGTATCCAGCTTGACCAGTTCCTGCCTGAAGACAAGCGGGTGGTGGATTTCGGCTACAAGCTGCGCAGCGACAAATTCAAACCCGGCGCCAAAATGCCGTTGCTGCCGGCGGGACTGCAGGGCCCGGTGCGGATCATTGCGGCAGAATAACGAGGCAACTGAAACGGAGACGGTAAAACCACGGGAAGCAAGAAAACGAAACGAAAATCAAAGCGTCAAAACCATGAAAAGAAAAAGAAATGCGAGGAATCATTGACGACCGACACAATGACTAACATCATACTCTCCAGTTTTCTGATAACGCCGCTGGCGGTGTTGAATGCTGCGGAACCGCAACCTGTTGCCAATCAACCCATCGACCGGCAGGCGCTGGTGACGCGACATAACGTGGAGCTGAAGCAAATGGAGCGCGGCTCCTGGCTGCAGGTGGGCAACGGCGAGATCGCATTCGGCATTGATCTGACCGGCCTGCAGACGTTTGCCGGTAATACCCTATCGCATTGGGGCTGGCACACGAACCCGTTGCCGGCAGGGCAGAAACCGGAGGACTTTAAGCTGGAGGAATGGGACACCAATGGCCGCAAGGTCGGCTACGCGACCAACCGCAAGGGCCAGGAGCCGCTCTGGAACTGGCTGCGCGAGAACCCGCATTGCATGAACCTGGGCAAATTATGCCTGTTGCTCGACGGTAAAGCGGTTTATGTGTGGCAACTGACAAATGTCACGCAGCGGCTCGATCTTTGGTCCGGTGTGATTTCGAGCCGCTACACGCTCGGCGGCCAGATGGTCACGGTGGAAACATGCGCCCATCCGTCGCGCGACATGCTGGCAGTGAGCATCGCGTCGCCGCTGGTGGCCGCGCGCCGGTTGTCCGTAGAAATCTCCTTCCCTTACGGCGATCCGGGCGGCTCAGGGGCGAACTGGGGCAAGCCGGACGCGCACACGACAACCCTGAAGATAGGCACGAGTAACTCGGCAACGTTCGACCGGCAACTTGACAATGATCGCTACCATGTCGCTCTGGCCTGGGGCGAGACGGGAAAATTGCGGGAACGGAAACCGCATATTTTTGTGTTGGAGCCTGACAAGGATACCGGTGTGCTGGAATTTGCCTGCGAGTTTTCCGCGAAACCGGCAACAGCGCCTGTGCCGGCGTTTGCCGAGGTCAAGGCCGCTTCGGTCAAGCACTGGCCGGAGTTCTGGAACAGCGGCGGCGCGATTGATTTGTCGGCGAGCAAGGATCCGCGCTGGCGGGAACTGGAGCGGCGGATTGTGCTTTCGCAATACCTGCTGGCGGTCAATGAGGCCGGCTCGCTGCCACCGCAGGAGGCGGGGCTTTATGCCAACGGCTGGAACGGGAAATTCCATTTGGAAATGCATTGGTGGCACGGCACGCATTACGCGCTGTGGAATCGTTGGCCGCTGTTCGACCGTTGTCTTCATTGGTATCGCGACATTCTCCCGGCGGCGCGGAACCTGGCTAGGAATCAAGGTTACAAAGGCGCGCGTTGGCCGAAGATGGTTGGTCCCAACGGCATGGATTCACCCTCTAATTGCGGTCCTCTCATTATTTGGCAGCAGCCGCATCCGATTTTCTACGCCGAGCTGGATTACCGCCTTCATCCAAGCAAGGAAACGCTGGAGAAATGGCGTGATGTGGTTTTTGAATCGGCGGAGTTCATGGCCGACTTCGTTTATCTCGACGCCCCGACGGGAAAATACATTCTCGGTCCGCCCTTCATGACCATGCCGGAGAACAATAATAGCAAGGCGACGAAGAATCCGACCTTTGAACTGGGATATTGGCGCTATGGTTTGCGCACGGCCATCGAATGGCGCCAGCGGCTGGGACTCGCGTCCGAGGCAAAATGGGAGACGGTCCTGAACCGTCTCGCTCCGCTACCGCAGGCTGAAGGTGTTTACCTGCAATGGGAGGGCGCCAAGACCGCCTGGACGACCGGCGGCAGTCATCAGGGGCTGATTGGCGCTTTTGGCATGTTGCCCGGCGATGGCGTTGATCCGGCGGTGATGAAGAGCACGGTCAAACGGGTTATGGACCTGTGGAACTGGAAGGATTGCTGGGGCTGGGACTATCCGATGATTGCCATGTGCGCGGCCCGCACAGGCCAACCGTCATTGGCCATTGACGCGCTGATGCATCCGAGCGGGAAAGCCCAGTATTCGTCGGTGGGTAACAACATGGGCTCGGGTGCCGCCTATTTTCCCGGCAACGGCGGTCTGCTCTATGCCGTGGCCATGATGGCCGTCGGATGGGATTCAGGACCAGACAAACACGCGCCCGGTTTTCCCGATGATGGGAGCTGGACGGTGAAATGGGAAGGGCTGAAGAAGGCGCAGTAGCAAAACTCAAAGCGAAGAAATCTTATTATGAAGCGAGATTATTGAGAATAAACATGACAAGGAAAAGAAACATAGTAGCAGCAGTGATGTCTAGTTCTTTGCTGGCCGGGAGCGCCGCGTGCGCGGCGGAGCCACCGGCCTCGCCCTTCATGACCACTGGTGCAGTGTTGGCTAAAGACTTTGAGAAGCCGCCGGACTCGGCAAAACCTTGGCTGTATTGGTTCTGGATGAACGGCAACATCACACGGGAAGGGCTGACGACCGACTTGGAGTCGTATGCGCGTGCCGGCATCGGCGGCGTGTTGCTCATGGAGGTCACCTGCGGAATTCCCGAGGGTCCGGTCAAGTTCATGAGTGAGGAATGGCGCGCCTTGTTCAAACACACGGTCAGCGAGGCGGACCGGTTGGGATTGCAGGTGAGCGTCAACAATGGCGGGGGATGGTCCGGCAGCGGCGGGCCCTGGAACACCCCGGAAAACTCGATGCAGAAACTGGTCTTTTTCCAGTCCCGCATTGAGGGCGGCAGACGCGTGGATGTGGTCCTGCGGCGTCCGGTTGGGGAAAAGAGTTTCTATCGCGATATCGTGGTGCTGGCCGTGCCGATTCCAGCATCGGCTTCGTTAACACCCACGGTCAAAGCCAGTTCAAGTGCCTGGATGAAACCGGCTCAGTTGGCGCTGGACGGGCTGGGGGAGACCGCGTGGATTTCTGAAGGACGGAAGGCTTCCGCTCCCAGCCGCGAGAATCCAGAATATCTCCAGTTCGACTACGAGGAAGCATGGCCGGTCAGCGGGTTGTACCTCCTGCCGGGAGAAGAGTCCGGGCCCAAGGAGATCGAGGTGCAATGTTCGGACGATGGTAAGAACTACCGGACGCTCAAGACAGCCACCGCGGATCCGGGGAAGGCGACACGTGTGGAGTTTGATGAGGTGTTAGGCAGACATTTCCGCGTTCTCTTTCTCTCTGCTCACCCGGTTAATGAAAAAGAGAGCCGCATGGTGCAGGTGGCGGAGATCGAGTTGCTGCGAAAGGAAAATCTGGGGACGGGAACAACGTTGGACCGGGTGCTTTGGAACCGGCCGCTGGCGGTGGATCTGACGGCGAAGATGGATGCCGAGGGACGTTTGCAGTGGGATGTCCCTGCCGGCACGTGGGATGTCATGCGGATTGGCCATGCCAGCAACGGGAGACTCAACGCGCCTGCGCCAAAATCTGGCGTTGGCCTGGAGTGCGACAAACTGAGCACGGTCGCGCTCGATGCGCATTTCGCCGGCATGATGGGAAAATTGATTGCCGATGTGGGGCCGCTGGCAGGCAAGGTGCTGACTGCGACCCACGTGGACAGTTGGGAAGTCGGGTTCCAGAACTGGACGCCAACCTTCCGAGAAGAATTTAAGCGCCGGCGCGGTTATGATCCCGTTCCGTTCCTGCCGGGGATGCTCGGCCGTGTGGTACAGAATGAGACAACGCATCGGCGGTTTGCGTGGGATGTTCGGAGGACAATCAACGACTTGGTTCTGGCGAACTACACCGATCATCTGCACGCTCTGGCGCAACGGCACGGTCTGCAGCTCTCGATGGAGGCCTACGGATTCGATGTGCATTTCTCCCCACTCGAGTGCGCTGGCAGAGTGGACATGCCTATGGGCACCTTCTGGGCCGGCGGCGGGATGGAGCTCTGCAAGCCGATGGCTTCGGCCGCTCACATCTATGGAAAGACAAAGGTGCCGGCCGAGGCGTTCACCAGCAGCCCGGGTTCGAAGTGGCAGTTTCATCCCGCAACGATGAAGACCACGGCCGACTGGGGATTCTGCGAGGGACTCAACCGGCTGAACATCGCCTCGCCTGTTCACCAGCCGTGGCTGGGCCGTTTTCCGGGCATGACCTTCGGCGGCTGGGGCACGCAGTATGATCGGGGGCAGACCTGGTGGGAACAATCCCGGGCGTGGCACCAGTATCTCTCACGCTGTCAGGCGTTGCTCCAGAGCGGGCTGTTTGTCGCCGATCTCTGTTATTTGGACATTGAGAATACGGGTGAGATTCCTGTTCGCGCCCATTTGCAACCGCCACCTCCGGCTGGCTATGACTTCGATTATTGCACCGCTGAGGTTGTGATTTCGCGGATGAGCGTCAAGGACGGCCGTCTGGTCCTCCCCAGCGGAATGAGCTACCGGCTGTTGGTTCTGCCTCCGACGGAGAAGATGACTCCGGAGACATTGCGCAAGGTGCGTGATTTGGTAAAGGCCGGCGCCACGGTCGTGGCCACGACCCGGCCTCAAGCGTCGCCGAGTTTGGTTAAATATCCCGCCTGCGACCGTGAAGTGCAGGAGATTGTCCGGGAGTTGTTCGGCGACGTCACTGCCGCACCCGCGACCGGTGTCAAGGAGCTCCGATGCGGCCAGGGATGCGTGCTGCTGGCGCGCGATCTGGTGCCTGTAGTGGCGGGCATGGAGCTCGCCCCCGACTTCGAGACGGCCGGTTCCAAGCTGCCGCTGCGCTGGATACACCGACGCACGGCGGAGGCGGATTTCTACTTCCTCAGCAACCCGCATTCGAAGCGCGTGGAAGTCGACGGGGCCTTCCGGGTCGTAGGACGCCAACCGGAGCTCTGGCAGGCCGAGACGGGCGAAATGCGCGACTTGCCGGAATTCAAAATCGAGAATGGCCGCACGATCTTGCCATTGCGGTTGGAACCCACCGAGTCGGTGTTCGTTGTATTCCGCAAACCGGGTGCGCAGCAGACAGCGGCAACGGGCAAGAACTGGCGGGAGTTCACATCTGTCCAGGAAATCACCGGGCCGTGGACGGTGAGCTTCGATCCGAAATGGAGTGGCCCGGAAGCGCCGGTTACGTTTGGCACTCTGTCCGATTGGTCCGCCCACTCTGATCCTGCCATAAAATACTACTCCGGCACGGCCGTTTACCAAACCACATTCGAGAGTCCAAAGATCGGCGCAGCCGGGCGCGTGTATCTCGATCTAGGCAGGGTTGAGGTGATGGCCGAGGTCATCTTGAACGGAAAGGAACTCGGGATCGTATGGAAAGCACCGTATCGGCTCGATGTGACCGGAATGGTCAAGCCGGGAAACAACACGCTGGAGCTGCGGGTGGTGAACCTCTGGACCAACCGGCTCATTGGTGACGAGCAATTGCCCGAAGACGCCGAGTGGCGCACCCCGCACGGGCTCGATCCCGGCGGTAACTATCTGATGCTCAAGAATTGGCCGCAGTGGCTGCTCGATGGCAAGCCCAGCCCGGTCGGACGACTGACCTTTGCCACCGTGCGAAAATACAAGAAGACCGATCCGCTGCTGCCCTCCGGTCTGCTCGGCCCGGTGCGGGTGCTGGCGGCGGAATAGAACAAACAACATACATTGGACAGCGACTATGCAAAACACACAGATGAACAAACGAATGTTGGCGGGATTTGCCGCCGTTGTGCTGGCGGGTTTCGTGATGAACGCCGTTCCCGCAGATGCCGGCGACGCCAAGGTACTGGCGGCGCTGGACGTGGCGCCGGTCTGGTCTACGCACAACACCGGTACGCCGGTGTTGCTGACCAGCGGCGAATACCAGTACGTGCTCTACTACGACAAGGACCGGCATGTCGCGCTGGCGCAGCGTAAGCTGGCGTCGGACACGTGGAACTGTCACACGTTCCAGGAGGTGCTGGGCTGGGCCCACGGGGCGCACTGCAACCTCTCTCTGGCGATCGACAAGCGGGGTCTGATCCATGCCTCGGCCTACAACCGGGGCTTCTCCAAGACCCATGCGGGGCCGATCTACTACCGCTCCGAAATGCCGCACGACATTTCGCGCTGGACGACGCCCCCGATCACCACGGTGCCGGTTCCGTGCTATCCGACATTCATCCAGTCGGCTGACAACAAGCTCATGTACAAGTTCCGGCAAGGCAGCGCGGTCAAGGGCGACAACCTTTGGACTGTCTATGACGAAGATGCCGGCAAATGGCAACCGTGTAGAGTCCTAACAGCCGGCATCGCTGATAACCGTTATGCTTACAATAACATGGTGCTTGGGCCTGACGGCTATGTTCATGTCGCTTATCTCTGGGCGGATGCAAGCACACCGGACAACTTCAACAATATCTCCTACATCCGGAGCGAAGATCTGGTCAGTTGGGAGACTGCGGCTGGCGAGAAACTGACCCTGCCAATTACCCATGACACCACAGCAACGCTGGCTAATCCGGTTCCCCACAACAAGGGCAACGTCGGCCTACTGCTGAGCTTTGACGGCAAGAATCGACCGATTATCAGCAACAGCAATTTTGATGAGACCGGCAACAACCAGATTTACAATTCCCGTTTCGAGAACGGCGCATGGAATATCGTTCAGGCCACCGATTGGGATTATCGCAACCGGTGGGCGGCCAACGACATCTCGATCTACATGATCTCGGTTGGATCCGTCCGGCCACTGTGCGAGGGAAAACTGCTCCAGACATTCAAGCACGTCAAATATGGCGAGGGCTTCATCGTTTTGGATGAGAAGACGCTCAAGCCGCTGGGCAGCACGCACGAGTACACGCTGGTTCCCAGCGCGGCGCTGAAGCTGACACGGACGATCACCGCCAGCAGCGAGCTTGCCGGTTTCGAGGCTACCAAGGCGATTGACGCCGACAACAAAACGCGCTGGCAACCGAAGCCCGACGACAAGGAACCGTGGCTGGAGCTGGACTTCGGCCGCGAGATCACCTTCGAGCATTTTTCGCTGATGCAGCTTAGGCTGAACATCTTGGCGTTTGAATTGCAGTACTGGGACGGTGTGAAATGGAAAGAGGCGTACACGTCCACCAAGTTGCAAACCACCTATCACGGGGTGGACTGGATGTATCCGCTTCGTCCGATCACGACAAGTAAGGTGAGGCTGGTCATCAAGTCGTTCCTGCAGAAGCCCACGCCACACGAGCGGAAGGGTGAGCTGCCGGTGCCAGCGGTCTGCCGCTTCGATGTCTATGCCAAGGAGCCGAATCGCGACTATCCCAAACACCTGAAGGACCTGATGGTTCCTTGGCCGGTGGAACTGGAGAAGCAGGAGTCGAGTTTTACTTTGCGACCGATGACGGTGGACTGGGTCGAAGATGCCGGTAGCATCAAGGAGACGGGGGCGAAATATTATCTGCGATGGGAACATGGCCCGGCGAACCGCGATCTGGAGGTTCCGCAACCCTGGCCGGACCCGACCATGCTGCGGGTTTACAAACTGAAGACCATCAACCCGGAGTCTTATGCCTCCGAACTTCTGAAGGCGATTAAATGAACCGCATTTCAGTAATATTCGCATCCCTAATCGTGATCTGCCTCGCAGGGCCTGCGACGGCTGTCCCGCCTAAGTTTCTTCCCGAACCGTTTGCCGGCAAGTTCGATCCGGACGTGATCGTCAGGACGATGGATAAGGTTGCCGGGCATTACAGGGCGCTCAACAGCACGGCGGATTCCGAAGGCGGGCGAAAGGTCTGGAACGCCGGGCTGCAGGCCGTCGGCAAGGTGCCGGGCGATGCCAGTCTCCTGTGCGGGGCGGGTGATTTTGGCGACGTGAAAGGCAACCGCAAAAAAGCGGTGGATCTGCTCTGCGCATGGTCGGAAATGGCGGCGTTGCCGCCGGGAAAGCGCTGGTTTGCTCCGGGGTTCAAAGTGGTTACCGCACAGTCCAACCGGAGCCTTTGCTCGGACAATGATTTTGTCAACGCCTGTCTGGCCGTCCATGCCGTTGCGTGGGGCGCGCATCAAGCCTTGGGCATCATGGTGATTGACTATTACCGGGTGCCCGCCATTGAAGGTTGGCTGGGCATCCTGTCCAAGGTCGGCGACGATGGCCGCATCGCCGGCGACGATACGGAACCGTTGCTCAAGGCGGGCACGTTCCTCCTCGCCGCCCGGCAAGTCTTGAATCTGTCGGAAGCCATGGCGGTGCCGCAGCCCTACACGAGGGAACCGGTTTATTTCAACGATCTCAAGGAACAACGGGCGATGTTGGCCCAGGCGACCCTGCCCTCCGCCGCCGAGAGCCGGGCACTCATGCGCCGGGCTTGCGCCTGGCAGTTGAGGCATCTGCATCAAAGTCGAGAGGGGAGCGGCTCGCCCGATACCAGTTGGCAGCGCGCCGCTTTTTATGTCGGAATCATGGCGGCCTACAAGGCGACCGGTGACAAATATTATCTGGAACTGGCGCAGGAGCTGGCCCGCAAGAACGAGTGCAAGCCGGGGCTGAACGCCGGCAAACTGCACGGGGCCGATGATTTGGCAATCAGTCAGGTGTATCTTGACCTGCACAGGCTCACCCCGGAAAGCGCGGACCTCGCGCCGACACGCGAGGCTCTGGACCGATCAATGGCTGGCACCAAACACGGACAGTTTGACTGGAGTTGGGTGGACGCCCTTTTCATGGCGCCGCCGGCCTGGGCTCGGATGGCCAAGATCAGCGGCGAGCGCAAATACCTGGACCACATGAACGACCGGTGGTGGGAAACCGTTGACCAACTCTGGAACTCCGATGCCGGGCTGGTTTACCGCGACCGGACCTACATCGTGCGTCCCAGCGGCCTCCAACTCAGGGAATGCAACGGCGAGAAAATCTTCTGGGGTCGCGGCAACGGCTGGTTCACCGGTGCCTTGTGCCGGGTGCTGGACGTTCTCCCGTCCGACCATCCCGACCGGCCCCAATATGAAGCCATCCTGAAAAAACAGATGGCCTCCCTGGTCAAGCTGCAAGGCGACGGCGGGCTTTGGACAACCAGCCTGCTCAACCCGGACGGCTATCCCATGGGGGACACCAGTTGCAGCACCTTTTTCTGTTACGGACTGGCGTGGGCGATCAACCATGGCTTGGCTGATAAAAACACTTTCCTGCCGCCGGCCTTGAAAGCGTGGAAGGCCATCGCATCCTGTGTCGCTGAAGACGGCTGTCTCTGTTATGTCCAGGCCGAGGCCGACAGCACCCGCTCCCCGTTGTACAAAAAGATGAACCGCGAGTATGGCACAGGCGCCCTGCTGCTCGCCGGTTCTGAAATCCTGCAACTCATAAAACAGGCAGAAGGAGAGCAACAATGAAAAAACGTTTGTTAGTTTTTGCGGCACTGGTGAGCGTGCTGGGCGTTGAAGCGGATACGACGATGAAAAGCGAGTTTCTCGCGCCGCCTGACTCGGCGCGTCCAGGCGCCCTTTGGTATTGGCGGCACGAGCTGCACACGAAAGAGGGGATTACCGCCGATCTCGAAACGATGGCGCGGGTGGGGGTCGGGGAAATGATTGTCGGTTTCATCGGCAACTATGACGTGCCGATCGGCGATGTCGCAGTCCTCTCTCCGAAATGGTGGGACCTGATGCGCCACACCGCCCGCGAGGCCAATCGGGTGGGCGTCAAGCTCCGCTTCTTCAATTCGCCGGGCTGGTCTTCCACCGGCGGGCCGTGGATCACGCCGGAGATGGCGATGCAGTCGCTCGTCTGGAGCGAACTGCGGGTGACGAAGCCGGGACGTTTGTCCGCGCCCCTGCCGCATCCGCCAACGGCGGACACCTCCGCGCTTTGGCGTTTTTCCAAGGAATACGCCGCGACCGTCAAGCCCTACGCTTATCTCGGCGACGTGGCGGTCATCGCGTTCCCCACACTGGCGGCCGAGCGCTGGGAAGGCGCGAAGCCGAAGCTCAGTTGTGCTGACAAGGATTTCCGGCCTGAGGCGGTCAGCGACGGTGACATTAGGACTGTCGCCAAACTCGCCAATCCCGCACCCGACAAACCGGTTTATCTTCAGTTTGAGTATCCGGCGCCGTTCCCGGCGCGGTCGCTGAGTTTCGTTCCCCGGAATGCGCCGGTCAAACAAATTCAACTCGAAGCGTCCGATGACGGCTCGGCCTGGCGGATCGTCGCGCAATGGGCGCCTCGCAAGAATGGCGATCAACCGGTACATAAGATGTTCGCTGCCGCGCCGGCCCGCTATTGGCGCATCGGCGTGTCCGGCCCCGGCCCGTTTATGATCGCCGAACTCGCGCTGAAGACCGGCGCGCTAATCGAGGACTGGTCCGCCAAGGCCATGCGCGACGAATACGGTTATTCCCGCCCGCCGTTCGCGTTCCGCAATCAGGAGGTGCGCCCCGGCGAGGCGATTGCGGCGGAGAGCATTTTGGATCTGACTGATAAGCTGAAGTCGGACGGCACGCTGGATTGGGAAGCACCGGCGGGCGATTGGACGGTGATTCGGTTTGGTCGTATTCTGAGCCTCAAGGCCAATGCGCCGGCCGCGCCGAGCGGTTGTGGACTGGAGTGCGACAAATATAATCCGGCTGCAGTGAATCTGCACTGGAAGAGCTTCGTCGCGCCGTTGCTCGCTGACAAGGATCTGAACGAGGCCATGACCGGGGTGCACATTGATAGTTACGAAAAAGGTGCGCAGAGCTGGTCGCCGTGCGTGCCTGCGGAATTCCGAAAGCGCGCCGGCTACGACGTACGCCCGTTCCTGCCGGTGTTGACCGGGCGGGTCGTTGACAGCGTGCAGACCTCCGAGCGCTTCCTCTGGGATTTCCGCAAGACGCTCTGCGACGCCATGGCCGACAACTACTACGGCCGCATGGCCGAACTCGCGCATGAGAACGGTAAAATTTTGAGCATCGAGCCGTATCACCAGACCCAGTTCGACACCGACGTGGTGGGTGTTCGCGGCGATGCGGTGATGACGGAGTTTCATCTGGGCGGCGTGCCCGGCCGGGCCTACTTTAAGAACGCCGCTTCACCGGCGCATATCGCGGGAATCAAGAGGGTGGAGGCGGAAGCGTTCACTTCGATGCCCAAGTTCGGCGGCGACTGGAGCACCGCGCCGTGGGACATGAAGGCGCTCGGTGATCACGCCTTCGCCTGCGGCGTGAACCGCTACATGTTCCACGTCTCCAACCAGCAGCCGTGGTTGGATGTGTTCCCGGGCGTCGCTTCGCCGTGGGGCCAACATATCGAACGGGGCAACACCTGGTTCAACTTCAGCTATGGCTGGCTGCGTTACATCGCCCGGTGCCAGTACCTGCTCCAGCAAGGCCGTTACGTCGGCGACTTCCTGGTCTCCACGGGCGAGAACGCGCCGAACCAAGAGGGCGTCAGACTGGACGTGCCACAAGGTTATGAATACGACTTGATCAGTCCGGAAGCTATCCTGACTCGGCTGGAGTTGAAGGACGGAATGCTCACGACCGGTGCGCTCGCGTCGTATGCGCCGCTGTTCGTTCTGCCGCCCGAAGAGCCGTACATGACCGTCGCGATGGCGCGCAAGCTCAAGGTGCTGGTCGAGGCGGGCATGACACTGGTTGGACCGCGGCCGGCGTTTTCTCCAACCCTGAAAGCGCGCGCACAAGAGGACCGGGATTTTCAACGGCTCATCGCGGAGTTGTGGGGAGAGGCGGAGGGAAAGAAGGTCACGGTCAACCGCCTCGGCAAGGGACGGGTCGTGTGGGGACAGCCGCTTGGAAAAATTCTGGCCGAGCAACTGGCGGTGCCGCAGTTTGTCGGTTGCGACAAGACGGTCACGCATATTCGGCGACAGAGTGGCGACACCGAAATCTGGTTCGTAGCCAGTGCGAACGACAAGCCGGTCAGTGGCGATTGCGCGTTCCGTACGACAATGGGACAACCCGAGCTGTGGGATGCGATGACCGGGCAGACGCGGCCCTTGGAAATCTGGCGGCAGGAAAAAGGCTGCGTGGTCATTCCCATGCGCTTCGAGCCCCGGCAAAGTTGGTTTGTGGTGTTCAGGGGGAAAGATTTAACCACGAAAAACACGAAACATACGAAAGGTGAAAAGAACTTTTCCGAGTTGAAGCCGATATTGGAATTGACCGGGGCATGGGAGGTGCAGTTCGATCCGAAATGGTTCTATTCCGTCAGCAGTCAGCAGGGGCAGTCGGCAGTTG
>JBAXOG010000081.1:0-21594 GCA_037133395.1 bacterium
ACACAGTCCAGCTTTGACAACTACACACAGTCCACTTTTGATTTCACCTCGACACCAAAAAAAAAGCGGATTGACTAAATATAGGCGAAACATGTATACTAATCTGAGTGCTTTTAGATAATTATTCATGTGTTAACTTTTGAGATTCACAAGCAGGAAGTATCATGAGCATTTTACCTTATCTTAATGATGACCCCGATGGCGTTAGGGGTTTTTCATCGTATATCACAAAGTCTGTGCATAAGAAATGGTCGATTGCCTCTTGGTTCGTATTGATGATCGCTTTGCTGATGACGGCCGCAGTTACCTGGCACATGGCATCAAGTGTGAATGCGAGTGCCGACCATGAATTTTTGTGCCGCTCTGAGGACATTCATACGGTCATTAAAGATAAGATGGATGACTATGCCTTCATCTTACAAAGTTGCGTGGCGTTATTTAATGCCTCCGATACCATCACGCGTGAAAACTGGCATTCTTTTATCCAATCCCATCAGGTCGAACAACAATTCCCCGGTATTCAGGGTATTGGATTTGCGCTTCTGATCCCGCACACCGAACTGACCCAGCACATCCAGAAGATCCGCAGCGAAGGTTTCCCAGAATACAACGTCTTCCCGTCGGGTGATCGGGAATGTTACTCCTCTGCTATCTACCTTGAACCTTTTGCCGATCGAAACCTGCGATCCTTTGGGTATGACATGTTCTCTGATCCCGTACGGCGGAAAGCCATGGAACAGGCGCGGGATACGAATTCTCCAGTTCTTTCCAACCCTGTTGTTTTGGTTCAAGAAACCAACAAGGATGTTCAAATCGGTCTCTTGATGTATGTTCCCGTTTACCGCAAAGGTATGCCTACAGATTCGGTTGAGCACCGCCGTTCCGCACTCTATGGTTGGGTTTTCAGTCCCTACCGGATGAACGACATGATTCAGGGACTATTGGGTCCGCGCAACCTGGAGAAAGCACAGCAACTGCATTTCAAAATCTTTGATGGCGAGCAGCCTGCGTCCAAAAAACTGCTCTATGGTTGTCACCTTGGCGAGAATCAGAGTTTGTTGCCGGGTGTGCGCTCCACGCTTCAGATTCCGCTTAATTTCAATGGTCGTCGTTGGATCTTGTGCTTTACCCAAACCGGGAGCGGATTCTTTACAGCGGGCTATGTCCCAATATGGCTGACGCTGGGCGGCGGCATCCTCATTTCGTTGCTCCTCTTTATGCTCATCCGGATTCTTTTGAGTACCCGTGACACAGCGCAGCAGATAGCGGAAAAATTAACCGTTGATTTGCGGGAGAGCGAAGCTAAGTTTCGTCTCTTAGCCGAAAACATTCAAGACGTCTTTTGGATCGGTACGCCCACCATTGACCGAATTATTTACGTGAGCCCTGCGTTTGAAAAAATATGGGGGTTACCCTGCGAGAGACTTTACCAACAGCCGAACCCCTTTATAGAAACCGTCCATCCCGAAGACCGGCATCTGATCATCACGGCTTTACAGAATTCCACTGTGGAAAAACGCAATATCGAATACCGAATCATTCGCCCAGATGGCTCCGTACGTTGGATTTTCGATCGAGACTTTCCCGTCTATGACAATGCCGGCAAGCTGATCGCCATGTGCGGTGTTGCGATTGATATTACCGAGCACAAGCTGGCCGAGGAATCGATCCTATTAAAAACGGTCCTCCTGGAAGCTCAGTCGGAAGCATCCATTGACGGCATCTTGGCGGTGGACACCCAGGGCCATACTCTCCTTTTCAACAAGCGTTTCGTTGAAATATGGAATATTCCTCAAAGTATCCTGGATACCAAAGACGATCAAGTGATGCTGGAATACGTTTTGAAGCAAGTGAAGGATCCAGTGGAATTCAAGCAAAAAGTCGCATATCTTTACGAACATAAAGACAAAAAGAGTAGCGATGAAATAGAATTTGTCGATGGACGCTGTTTTGACAGATACTCCGCGCCTTTAATCAGTGCCAACAATAAATTACATGGCAGAATATGGTATTTTCGCGATATTACCGCACGTAAACATGCGGAAGCGGAACTTCAGAAAATCGACAAACTCCAAAGTATTGGTGCCTTGGCGGGTGGAATTGCACATGACTTTAACAACATCCTTCAGGGGTTGTACGGAAACATTTCCTTTGCCAAAGAGGATTTGTCCAATGAACATCCTAGTTACGTGTTCCTTGAAGAAGCCGAGAAATCTATGACCCGCGCCATACAGCTGACCAAGCAGTTGTTGACCTTCGCCAAGGGCGGAGCGCCTATGAAAGAAACGTTCGATCTAAGCCCCTTGATCGAAGAGGCCGCACGCTTTGATCTTTCCGGCAGTAACGTAAAACTTATTTACCATTCGGCCTCCGATCTGTGGCCGGTCAATGCTGACAAGGGACAGATTCAGCAAGTCATTTCCAATCTCGTGATCAATGCCAAGCAAGCCATGACCCAAGGAGGTGAATTGCATATCACGCTGGAAAATGCCACCCTCGAGGAGAACACCGCTATCGTTATCCCTCCCGGCAAATACGTGAAAGTCATTATAAAAGACGAAGGAAGAGGCATAGCCCCAGAGATACTCAAGCACATTTACGATCCTTATTTCTCTACTAAAAAGAAAAATAGTGGGTTGGGACTAACCACGGTCTGGTCCATTATAACCAAACATGGTGGCCACATCGGTGTTGTGTCGAAGGTGGGTCAAGGCACCGTCTTTACCTTCTATCTGCCCGCCACCACCTCCTCGGTGCCGATGAGCGTTACACCAGCCATTACAGAGAACTCGCTTTCGAATCGACCCGCCAAAATCCTTGTCATGGATGACGAAAAAAGTGTCCGCACCATTATCACGAGAATACTCACGTCCTGCGGATACGCGATCGAAACTACACTGAACGGACAGGAAACCATCACGCGCTATAAACAAGCACTCGCGTCTAACGCGCCGTTTGATCTGGTGATCTTAGATCTCACGATCCCCGGCGAGCTCGGCGGAGAAGAAGTGATCAAAAACCTTCTGGTGCTCGATCCTCACGTTCAAGCCATTGTCTCCAGTGGGTACGCAAATAATCCCGTAATGGCCAACCCCGCCGCATACGGATTTAAAGGTACGATCGCCAAACCCTATACCGCAAACGACCTTCGCAACATCGTGGCAAATCTTTTACAGGGTCGTCATGCCGGATAACATTCGACGTGGCACAAGGGATCGTTTATTCTCCATTTCGCGGATTAATGTTTTAGGCATTGATCGCCGAAGGCGCACCATTTAGCGCACCCTAGATTAATGCGCGGATTGCTCACCTCTTTCTTACAACTGCTGCAAACACGAGACGGTTCGTCTTTCCAGAATTCGATAGAGGTGCCGCAATGCGGGCAACAGACATCAAAAATGTCCTCCGGTTTCCAATAATGCATATCCTGTCCCGGACAATGTGCCATCAGCGACCTCCTGAGAGTGACTGGCTCAAAGCCTGAAAACGCTTCTGGCAAAGGGCAGAAAAGAAGGCCTCTTCAATACCATATACAATAGCATTCACCGTAAGCTCCAGATGGGTTATCCGTTCCTGCGGCAAACGGCCTTTTTCAGTCGCGGGTTCATCTGCCGCTGTCACACTGAAGACTAGGTAACCCGTGGGCTCTGTTTTTAGAATAGCCTTGATATGTCCGATCAGCACCCCTTTTTCCGCTTTCAGCTGTGCGCTTAAGTTCTGAAGCATTTCTTTGACCCGCTGACCCGCTTGGGCGACCGGGTTATCAAGCGATGCCGAGGCAGCGAAGATCGCGGCATCCGGGAGATTTCCTTTTGCGTGTTCAGCGGGAGAAGCTTCTGACTTTGCGGGAACACGCATCTTAATTTTTTCAATCAGATAATCCACATGAAACCCGGTTGTCGCAGAAACACACAAAAGCTCCACGACTGGGTTGACTTTGCGGATCCGGGCTTCCAGATCATTCAACTGCTGGGCAGAAACCAGATCGCTTTTATTGAGAGCCACGATGTCGGCAATTTCAAGTCCATCATGAATCAATGGCATTGAAAAATCATGGATGGCGGGCAGGCGCTTCGCATCAGCGACCACAAGAAACGTCTGTTTCTCAATGTCACCACCATAGCCGCATAGACAATGTTTAATCTGCTTGGGCCCAGCCACTCCGGAGGGCTCCAGAAAAACAAGATCTGGCTTGACCTCACGCTCTAATTCCAACAGCGTATGAATCAAATCATGACGCAAACTGCAACAGACACAACCCGAGTAAATTTCGCGAACATTCAGACCTTCGGCCTTAAGCATATCACCATCGATTCCGTTTTGACCCACCTCGTTTTCAACAATCGCAACCTTCCGCCCCTCTGCGACGAAGGCCTTGGCCAACAACAGTAACAACGATGTTTTTCCGCTGCCTAAAAAACCACTAATCACGATGAGTTCCATAAGATCCCTTAAAGTAATCCAAAACAGATTCGACTGGCAAGCACAACAGCATCTTCTGCACAAAAAGCGCGTTGAACAGGTGCATTAAAAAACACTTCCGCTTCCGCAGGAAACTCGTCATCTCCGAGACGATAAACCAGCGTGACATATAAGCAGCCAAGCCCATGAATTCGCGCGCTGAAATCGCCAATTCCAGCAGGTTGAAAATCGAAACGGCTGACTGCTTTTTGCAGCTCTTCAAGTCGGTTTCCATAGCGCTTCACCAGGGGACGGACGGAGCGCGACAAAAAGGGTTCCAGATAAAACGTTCCGCCCGGGAAAGCACGAAAAGGGATGAGTTCATCGGAAGCGGTCAGCGGGTACTCACACAACAGAAGATGCAGCATCAGAATACGATCGACTTCTTTAGCGGCGGATCCGGTTTTTACGTCCAGGAGCTCAAAGGTGTCGGTCGTCAATGTGAAATTTGTTCCGAAGGCGCGTAACGTAATCTGGCCATTCTCAGGCGCGGGGAGTTTCAGCAATGCACACCGCGCCTGCAGGTCGATAAGCTGAAGTTTTTCAACGGCCTGACGGATGGCTTCTCTCTGTGCGATCTGTTTGGACATGGTTACTTCTTTGCTGGATGAACAGTCGGAAAGCGTGAAGAATCGGTATGCGGCAGAAACAGCGCGGCTGTGTATTGATCCATGTACGCCGGATCGGTGCTCAGCTCGATATAGGTCATGCGGTTGGCCAGCTCAATTTGCCGCTGGTAATAATCACGTGAAATCAGCGTCATGTAAGAACCCATCAGAGATGAGTTTCCAATATATTTAAACTTTTCGCGGGGCAGGTCAGGAATCAGTCCGAGAACCGTGGCTTTATCCAGATCCAAGAAACGGCCGAAGCCTCCAGCAATATAGATACAGGACAGATCATCAAAGGTCAGATCGACCTGTTTGAGCATCAACGTACAGGCGGAATAAATAGCCGCTTTCGTGCGGATGATATTCTCAATATCGGTTTCATTGATTCGCAGCGCCTTGCCCGTGCCGCTCTTTTCCGCTGGAACAAGAATATAAAAAGCATTGCGTCCTTTTATTTCAATGGCCGGTGAGGGAATTTCCCGGTTCAACTTCCCGGCGGAATCAATCCATCCGGTTAGAAAAAGATCAGCCAGCAAGCCGATCATACCCGAACCGCAAATGCCGAGTGGCTGTGTTCCACCGACTGTCCAATATTGGCAAGTCCCTGTGACGGGATCCACTTCAACGCGTTCGATCGCTCCGAGCGAGGCCCGCATGCCGCAATCAATGCCACCGCCCTCGAAGGCCGGGCCCGCAGAACAGGCACATGCCATGAGAAAATCGCAATTACCAATCACGATTTCGCCATTGGTGCCAATGTCAATAAAGAGGTTCACCTCCGTGCTGTCCGTCGCTAGATCGGTACAGAGCAGTCCCGCCGTGATATCGCCGCCAACATAACTTCCGACACAGGGGGAGAGACATATCCAGGAGTCAGGATTAATTCCTACGCCGACCTCCGCTGCCGTCAGGTAGAGCGACTTCATGATGGTGGGCGTATAAGGTTCTATCCTAATGTATTCCGGATTCAGCCCAAGCAGCAGATGCAGCATGGTCGTATTACCAGAGATGACTGCGTTACAGATTTCCTGTGGCAAGACATCATGCGCCTCGGTAGTTTTTTTGATCAGTCCATTGATGGTTTTTAGGACAAGGGAGCGGAGCTCTTCGCGCCGCTCTGGCTGGCGGGCGTAATTGATGCGACTGATCACATCCAAACCGCAAGCAATCTGGCCATTATAATCCGAATGCGTCGCAATGATCTTTCCGATCTCGAGAGAAACAAGTTGAACCGCCACGGTTGTTGTCCCAATGTCCACAGCAATACCGAAATTTCGGACTGTGCTATCGGAGGCCTCAACACGCAGGACGTGAATCCGCGTCTCTTCTCGAACCAATGAAACTGTCACCTTGCCGTGATCCACCCGAAGCGTATCGGCTAGCCCGCGCAGGACGTTGACGGAGCACACCACATCATACGGTCCCCACTCTTTTTGGATCGCTCTGGAGAAACGATCGAAATCAGAAAGACCGTCTTCCAGTCCTGCTGGCGGTACTTCAATCATCCACTTAATCGCTAGGGGATCGAACTCCCACTTGTCCGGCATCAGCTCCCGACGGATCAGACACTCCTCGTTAAGCGCTTCAACGAATTTACCACCTTCCCAGCCCGTCCGTTGCGGGGTTTGAACAATGACGTCGTCATTCAGGAGAAGCGCTTTACAGGCCAGTACATAGCCCTCCACCACGAGTTCATGGGAAAGTGCGCCAAGACTGTTCGAATCCACGATCCCAGCTATTACGCGAACCATACACTTGCCGCACGTTCCCTTTCCGCCGCACGGAGCATCAATCGCCACATCCGCGCTTCTCGCGCATTCCATCAGGGATGTGCCTGGGGGGGCAGTGATCGTCTTGTTGGACGGCTGAAAGGTGACTACAGGCATGTATGGCTTCTTATTTTTGCTGAGTAAACGTAGCTTTGACCCAGCCTTCTATATCGCTGGATTCCTGTGGCCCGACGATGACTTTCCAGCCGGGCATACTCTCTTGTAATTCACCGCTGATCTGTGCCACATAACCTGGGATCACTATTTCGCGCGTATGAACACGGTTATCAAGATCCATGGATTTACAGAACTTGGCAATTGCTGCGCCCGAGAACTTGCCCGCTGCCCAAGCGGTGAGCACGCTCATGCCCTCGCATTCGGGAATCACCAGCCAGGCATTCAAACCACTGTTCTCAATTTCCCCGGAAACAATGAAATACGTCAGTGAGAAATTGGTCGTAACAAAGACTGGAGAATTCTGGGTGGGTTCGCCGATTTCATAAAGCTTCGGCTCAACCTGAATCGGCTTCTGCGGATCAGTGTAAATGTTCTGCCGCAGGCTCAGCAGCGGAACTACCTGTGCCGGATCCAAGGATGGCAACACGCATACCCCGCCGTATTTTGAAATTTCATTAACCACGATGGCACTCTCTTCAAGCAGATCAGATTTGGGCACGAACTGTAGCGTCGGATACCCCAACGGCTTATAACTGTCCTTCAGCGCGGCCCGACGAGCAATTGAATTGGTCTGGAACAGTTCAGAGAGCGAATGCGTCTGATAGCAAAGCAGCAGATCATTAAATCCGGCCTCTTTGATTTTCGTCGTCAGCGCGGTTAAGGCATCCAGATCTGGCGCAGTGGCGGCCAGCGCATGACCATTGTCAGCAGCGACTTTGACAAGAACATCTGCTGTTTCAGGAGTTGCCGAGGCCAAAATACTGCGTGATCCCTTGACTGCTTCTGCTGCTGCTGTCAATACAGCAACATCCGTACTATTGATCACGAGCGGCCTTCCAGTAATCAGATGCGCTTTTTTGCAAAGTGCCGAGAAAGTCGCCGGATTGCCCGATTTACAGGTGACGCACACCGCATCAATGGACAGTAACTCACCCACGCGATCCAACTCATACGTCTTGATCATCTGAAGCGTGTTGTCGACCTCTGCTACCGCATCCGTGTCATTGACATTAATCGCCAACGCGGTCTGATTCACGAAGGTTTTTTCGTGGCGGTAGAGGACCGTTTCGTCCCCAAGCGAAAAGGCCTTGTCTGTACCGATCTGAATTTTTTTCACGGGCGGCTCGCCGGCCGCGCCCAGAATTTGCTTCGCTTCATCGGAAGCATACGGACACTCTGAAAGTTCCGCTTTCTGAGCAGCCAGTTTCATTGCGAACGCGAGACACGTATTCGAACCGCATTCTTTGCAGTTTGTTTTAGGTAGTAGCTTCTGTATTTGTAAACCTGTTAATTTTGCCATGATCTGAATCTCCGATCTTTCAATAAGTTAGTTGGCCATCAGTTTGGTGATGGTTCGTTTCATTGCCATGGCCGCTTCCGGGTGGTACATGATCGCCACATCCGCGCCTGCATAAAGCAGATTGATCGCGGTATCCAGCTCCCAGGCCGCAGCCCGTTTGGAGAGGTCACCCCACAGCGGGAAATCTTTTTCAGTCGCTTTGTATTCTTTGATCTTGATGCACTCCTGGCCAGGCGAAACAATCATCGGCGCACAGAGCATCTTGTCGCCGCCCAGAGCCGTCTGACGGATGCGCTCCATCACGGAGTAGGTGTATTCGATGCCATAGCCAATGGCGCCGGTCATAGGATCCATCACGATCTGCTCTTTCTTCAGATCCATATTGGTCAGGAGAATGTTCAGTTGTTTACCGATATTCACATCGATCGGACTCTGCGCAACGAGCGTATGGCCATACGCCATGGCCGCCCCGGCAAGGGTCCGGTAATTATCCTGATCAACCCAGTTCAGCAGAAGGTTTTCACCAGCACAGGCCTGTGCTACGGCTTTCAGCACTTCATTATTCTTCTCGTAGTGACTATGCCCCGTGATAATCAGCGGAACGCCAACGGCGCTCAACACTTGCTTGACCAGCTTGACGGAATCTTCAACGCTTCGGTTGCCCTTTTCAGGATGAGTTCCCTCAAGACGGACGCTGATGACATCGGCTCCGTATTGTTCAACCAGCACTTTGGCCATGGCCGCCGGGTTGTCGAGCAGGCTGCCGTAGATATTGCGCAGGACCGCTGGATATTTAGGGCTGACCAGATCATAGACTTCCATCGCCACCAGCGGACGATTCGGCATCGCGCCTTCCCAGAAGTGGAATGGCATGGCTGACGCGCCACCGATCTTATGCGTGATGGTGCGCGTGCCGCCTTCGGCTTTCGTCGCGCCCAGCTTCACTTCCCACAGCGTAGCGTCGGCCTTCTCTTTCCGGATCTGGAAAGACGTTACCTTGCTCAGGCGTTCGGCCGCCGAGGGCTTGACTTCAACGATGGCTGCAGCAACGGATTTCTCAGCGACAGGCACTGCCGGCGTTTCGCCAAGGAACCGCGAACTCAGGGTGCCGATGATGTCGCGCACGATATCCTGGGTCAGTCCTGCCCGGACTTCCGCCAGGATGGATTTCTTGAGTGCTTCAATCGCAGAGGCATCCAGGATGGCGCCTGTGGCAGGCGCAGCTTCAGGAGCCTTCGCAACAGGAGCCGCAACAGGTGCTTTTTCCTGCTTCACTTCCGTCTCAGCCGACTGCGCGTAGTGTGCCATGTCTTCCATCGACAAGGCCGGGTGAGCGACCTTCTCCATGTAAGCACGGATCGCGGAGGCCTCGGTGGCAATGGTTTCGTCCGCGATCTGATCCATCAGATTGGGGGCGCCCTGCTCGGTAAAACGTTTGACGAGGTCGTCGCGCAAGAGTTCCTTGAGGGCCTTCGGCATCCAGACCAGACGCTTAAAGCCGCCTTCCGCGCCGAGGAATTTGCGGGAGGTCAGGAAGACCTTGCCGCAGCCCATGAAGCCAGGCGTCTGCTGACCGCCGCCCACGTTGCCCGCCAGCGTTGAGAAGGTCATGCCGACCGGGGTTTCGCCCTGGAACTCGCGGTTGACCACCATCACGCCATTCAGTTCAGGAACATACGCGCAGATCGCTTCAAAACAGCCGCAACTGGTCATCGGGCGATCCATGATGGAGTAGGCGCAGAACGAGTCAATCGCCTTGTGGCTGTTCGAGTAAACGTATTCATTGATCCCGTCCCAGATGCCTCGGACTGGATCGACGCAGTTGCCTTTTTTCACGGGCTGGTTCGGGCCGGTCTCATCAATTTCATAAGCAGCCTTGCCGTCAAGCCAGTTGTAGGCGCCGCAGAGACCGAGGCGCTCAGGCGTGATGATACACACATGATCAGGCGCAAAGGACTGACAGAGCAGACAGGAGTAGAAGGTCTCGACCGACTCGTCGGTCATCGCCTCCAGACGGCGGTTGCGCTCGTCATAGACCTTCCGGGCGACTTTCACGCGGCGTTCCACTTCAGCTGGGTCGGTCACCAACGTGACTTTCACTTTATCCACAATCGCCGGATATTCCGAGAGTAATTTTGCATGAAGGATTTCGCCGTAATGCTTGAGGCGCAATCCCTTTTTGAAGCCCTCCTTGGAAACGCGGGTCCAGACGATATCGCGCTGTCCCATGTGCCAGATGCCTTCAGCACCGTTCACCAAGTGATGGATCTGCCGTTCAAGAATCGGTTCGAAGTCGGATTGCATCTTGCGTCCAGCCACTTCGACCCAGATGGCGAGTGGCATGGCGGTGCCTTCTTTGACGGTGTCAATATCGGGACCGATGATTTCAATCTCGCCGTCGTTGATTTGATCCATCTCAACGGATGTCACGAACTCAAACGCCGTCGTCAGGTTGCCGCCGAATTCAGCATGCACTTCCTGCTTGCGGATACGCTCACCCTCAAACGCGGGGCCATACGCTACCGGCACAGGTACGTGCGTGATTTTAATTTTGCAACCACGGATTTCGAGCGCCCGCTCCACCATCTCCTCGGGTTTGACGTTAGCCACTACGTGTTCGTATGTGCAGACGCCCGTCGGCAGAATTTCAGGAATATCGGTATCAGAAATGACCGGGAAGCCGTAGTTGATGGCACCCGCAGCGGCTGCGTATTTGTCAGGAGTCACTTCGCCAAAAGCCAGCACGAACGCAAAGATACGATCTTTGTTGTAGCGCAGGTTGGCAGCAAAGTCACCTGGCTTCACACCGCCAAAAGCCAGCGCTGCACGGTTCGCAAAGCCAAGCGCGTAAATCAGCCCTGAAACATCCTTGCCGAATGGAACCAGACGGGTTTCCCAGCCGAGCTGAACACCCTCTTCGGCTAACTGATCGGCGAACGTTTTTCCTCCCACGCCGCCGGCCATGAAGACATAGATGTTTTTCTGTTGAAGATCTTTGGCGATCTTCACCGCAATCGCGTTTGTCGGAGCCAGACCGGTGATCGCCGCAAAACCAGGTGCGCTGCCATCCACAAATTCAACGCCACGTTCGCGCATGATCACATCATTTGCCGCGCCCAGATAAATGCCGTTCACCGGGTTCGGACCGATGATATACTTGCAGGCTTCAATAATTTCACAGGCAAACAGCGCGGCTGCGCCGGCATCCAACGTGGCTCCGAGGTAGGGCAACCAAACGTTATCCGTCGGCCGGGCCGGCAGATATTTTTTAGCCAGATTGAGCACCCGGCGCATGTCGGCCAGCGTTGCCACTTTTTCGCCTGTGAACGAGTAGATCACCGGCAGGAAATAGGCGGTATCGGGCAGGGCGACGGGGAAGTCGATGCCCTTCGCCTTAATCGCCTCATCCAACTTGGCTTCTGCTTGGGCGACCCACGTGATCGCACCGTCAATGGCGCTGCTACAAATAAATTTAGACATTGAGTGCTCTCCTATCTTTCATATCCAGAAGTTTACGTTCAGTTTTTTTGTTAATTCCAAGATTTTCACGGGCCTCTTCAATCAGTTCACACACCTTGTCCGCGGCCACCATCGGGTCGGAAATTTCATAGAAGGCTGCGCCGAAAAGTTCTTTGGTTTCTTCCTGCAGAAACTTATTCACATTGGCTGAACCTGACGTGTGGAACGGAAGACCCAGAATGACATCACAGCCTGAGGCTACGAAGTAACAGCCGATCGTGATAGCCTTTTCGCTCATCCACTCCGGCGCCACACCCACGGCAGGCAGTTTGCTCAGATCGTCTCCCAGTCCACCTTCCAAACAAAGTTCGGTGGCGGCTTCCAGAATACGCGCATTGTCGACGCAACTTCCCATGTGCAAAATCGGAGGGATGCCCACGGTTTCGCATACTTCGCGAAGGCTGTCACCAGCCATTTCAAGTGCGGTTTCTGGCGTCATGTGTCCGGTCTTAGCCGAAGACTGCGCCGCGCAACCGGTTTGGAGCAACAGCACATTGCGCTTAATCAGCTCCTTGCTCAGTGCGTTGATGTAGGAGTCAGCTTCTGTCTTAGGATTATTGCATCCCACGATGCCGCAAACGCCACGGATACGGCCAGAAATAATCGCGTCATTCAACGGACGGAACGAGGCGCGGAATGAACCGCCCAGCATATACTTGATGGCTTCGACACTGAATCCAGCCACCAGCGGACTCTTGTCGGAGGGAATGGCCACTTTGTTTGGATCGCGCTTTTTAAAGAGATCCACGGCACGCTTCAGCAAGGTCTTTGCGGATTCATAAGCTTTATCAGCCTCGAACGGCAGGTGCGTCGCCCCGATGGTTTGAGCAATGTTGGCGGTCGAAACGATCTCGGTGTGATAGTGGCTCGCCACCGTCGGCAGGCTGGGCATCACGCACTGTACATCCACGACCATCATTTCAACTGCACCGGTAATGATCGCCAGTTCCTGCTGATGGAAGTTGCCGGCCACGGGGACGCCGCGCCGCATTAAAATTTCATTCGCGGTGCAGCAGAGACCAGCCAGTTGCACGCCCTCTGCGCCAGCAGCCTTGGCATACGCAGTTATTTCAGGATCATTGGCAGCGGCGGCCAACATATCAGAGAGCGCGGGTTCGTGTCCGTGAACAATCACGTTTACTTTTTTTGCGTCGAGTACGCCGAGGTTGGCCTGACTGCGCACCGGTGTCGGCGTACCGAACAGAATGTCAGAAACCATGGAGCCGATACGTGCCCCGCCCCAGCCGTCTGCCAACGAGGTCCGGAACGCCTGCTTCAACAGATTTCGGTAATCATGATCCACGCCCATGTGTGTCCGATGCATGGATTCGACGCACATGCGGTCAATGCCCTTGGGCGCGACACCTGTTTTATCCCAGACGTTCTGCTGCTTTTGAGGAGCCAGCTTGAGCGTTTTCAGTGCTTCCTCTTGGGAGGTGAATTCACCCAGATACAACAGGGCCAGTTCCAATGCGAGTTCCTGCGTTGTCCGATTATCGGTCGAAATTCCGTATTGGACACAAAAGCGCTTAAGGGCTTTTTCATCGGTTATTTTATAATCGCCGCCCTTGCCTTCGCCGATAGCTTTCATGCGTAGCACGAGATGTCGGGCATGATCCGAATGAGCCGCTGCTCCGCCAACCACTTCGCGCAAAAAGTTACGCGCGACAATGGTATCTGCATTCGCGCCGCAAACGCCCAGCGGCGACCGGGGCGTGACTTTGCACGGGCCCATGTGACAAATTTTGCAACAGACGCCTTCAAGGCCGAATTTACATTGTTTGCCTTGCTGGTCGAAGCGTGTAAAACAAGTGTCCACGCCCTCAGACATCGCTTTTGCAATCACCTCATGCGATGCCTTGTCGGCCACGCGTTGATGAGGATTTTCAGGTGTTTTTGTCATCATGGTTCTCCCGTCCATCATTATTGATTCATTAAACTTCGTTCATTCAAAGGCCTGCGGCATCCAGCAGCGCGTCAATGCACTTGACCACTGGATTTTCAGCGGGAACAGCCACCAGGCTTTTCCCATCTTCACCAAATTCAGCCAGCTCCGGATCGTCCGGAATGCCAATTAAAAAATCCGCGCCCGTTTCTTGTTTCAGCGTCTGGGCATAGTCGGGCAGTTCTGCGCGCCGCAGGCGGTTGACCACCAGCGCCAGCTTGCTATAAGTGATCTCCATCTCTGTCGTGACCTCGTGGAGCCGCTTGAGCGTATCCAGTCCGCGCCGCGACGGATCAGTCACCATCACCAGCAAATCAACCCGCTGCACAATCCGGCGCGAAAGGTTCTCCATGCCTGCTTCATTATCGAGAACAACATAAGGATACTCATTGGAAATCGCGTGAATCGCCTGCTTGAGCACGTTATTTGCATAACAGTAACATCCAGGACCTTCCGCTCGGCCCATCGCAATCAGGTCAAAATCAAGCGCTTCAACCAAACTCTCTGAAATCTTCATCTCCAACAATTGCTGCTTTGAAATACCAGCACCAAGGCCTTTGGCTGCTTCACGGCGCGCATCTTCACGAACCCTTCCGATAGTCCGCTCCGCCTTCACGCCGAGATTACTGTCCAAGCATGTGTTGGGATCCGCATCCACTGCCAGGACAGGCTTTTTGCCACGGGCGATCAGCCGACGGATGATGAGTGCCGAAAGCGTTGTTTTTCCAACCCCTCCCTTACCGCTTATGCCAATTAAATAACTCATGCTGATTTTATCTCAAATTATCCACAGGATTTCCTGACGTGACCACACCCGTTACTCAGATTCGAAAGTTGATTACGTGCCTCACCCAAGGCTTCCAAAAGCACCTTGAGTTTTTCATGATCCGTACTGGACGCTTCCAATTCAGTGACCTGCCCTTCCAGTGCGTTAATTTCGCCCATGAGTCTGGCATACTTTTCATGTTGAACATCGATCATGCTATTACTCCTTCTTCAATACGCGTTAAAATAGAGGTGAACGCGGCTTCTAGTTTCGGCGAGAGCAACTCCAGGGGCGAGCAACCCTTCCGGTCTGCTTCTCCAAATGCTTTATCAAAAGGAATCACACCCAACAGCGGCAACTCCGGAAGCGCCTGACGGATAAACATTTCTTCCTCTGCCGAGGCAATTTTATTGGCGACCATCTTCAGATTGCTGAGGCCGATCTCATGCGCCATGCGAATGATCCGCTTGGCGCAATCCACAGATCGTTGGCCCGGTTCGACCACGATCACCATACAGTCGACACCCCGTGCCGTGGAGCGGCCCAGATGCTCAACGCCAGCCTCCATATCCATAATGAGCGCTTCGCTCTTGCGCAAAACCATGTCGGAAACGAGCGCACGTATCAAAACGCCTTCAGGACAGCCACAACCGCCACCGCCTTGCTCAACGGCTCCGAGAACCAACAGTGAATAACCGTCTTTATTAAAACCGTAACTGTCCGCAATATCGTCCACCGTCGGGTTCAGTTTAAACATCTGACCATAACGCCGGACCTGTGCGCCGGTACGCTCTTCAATCAACTGCGTCTGCTTGGCAATGGGGATAATGGTCTGCTGCTCTTCAGGAGAAATACCGAGCGCCCCCGCCAGGTTGGCATCGGGGTCAGCATCAAGAGCCAGCACCTTCACTCCCTTGCGTGTCAACAGGAGTGTCAGTACGGCTGCGAGGGTGGATTTACCCACCCCGCCTTTTCCTGAAATGGCCAGTTTCATCAGCTTAGGTATTAAAGCCGTATTTAGCTTTCATCGCAGTCGATACTTGCTTGACCATTTCGAATACTTTTTCAGCATCGTTCGCGTCCATGGAACCTGTTCCGCAGGAAGGCGTAATAATCGCCTGTTCGACAATGGTCTGTTTGTATATCCCTGTGGCGGCCAGATGGTCCATGACCTTTTCGAGCTGCGCACAAAGGCTTTCGCAGGTCTGTTCGCGGATCGCGACCGAGGTCGGCACCACGCCCCAGGCGAGCAAGCCGCCGCGAGCCAAATGCTTCTTCATGTCGGAGGCATACATGGCGATCGTTTCACCAAATTCAAAGGCATCGAAATTGACAATGTCAACGCCCGCATCGACAAGGATACTCCACTCGGTATTGCCACAGCAGTGTGTCCCCGCCAGTCCGCCATCCTGATGAACCGCTTCTACGCATTCCTTCAGCGCAGCCACCACCTCGTCACGTTTCACCGAAACATACGTTGAACTACCAAAAGCCGAGAGAATCGGTTCATCGATAAAGCAGATGATATTATCAGCGTAGGGTTTGAACTTCTGAATCTGCCAACGTGATTTCATGGCCATGGCTTTGATGATCACGTCGCGGAATTCATCGTTGTACCAGAGCGCGCGTTTATTTTCATCAACAACGGTCAGCGCGAAACTAATCGGTCCCGTCGTTTGCACTTTGAGCCAGGGCAATTTGGCTTGGGTCGCTTTCAGCCGTTTCTCGAGAGCATAAATGCCGTGCGAGAACGCTTCGGAAATCGCCATTGCGGAACAGTCGCCCGTGCCGCTATCTGGATCCATGGCCGTCATGTAGGCTTCGTAGAACTCAGCGAATTTTTCGGAATAGTCGCTGTCGGTCTTGAAAAACAGGCGACCTTTCTCTTCATCAATCACCGCGCAAGGAATGCCTTCCGAATACTGGATTTCCATCTGTTCTCTCAGACCGAAGAAAGAGAGCTGGGGCCAGATCGGGCAATCCAACTTATTCAAAGAAACATCAATGGCGTGGTCCACATTTGAAAATGGCATCGAGCCAATAGCCGAACCGAGGAATTTTGTTTTAATAGACATCGTTTATTTTCCTTACCTGTTTTTACTTTGCCTGAACCGCAACTTTCATGGCCTTGATATGCGCGGGCGTTGTACCGCAGCATCCACCGATAATATTTGCGCCTGCGGCAACCAGTCCGCTAACCTGACGAGCCATATCCTCCGGAGTCTCTGGGAAGGTATCAACCCCGTTAATGTTCTGTGGAAGACCCGCATTGGCATGAACCAGAATCGGAATGTCCTTCGCAACTGTGCGCATCTGTCGGACGATCTCAATCATCCGTTCGATGCCGTTACCACAGTTGGGGCCGATGATATCAGCGCCAGCCGCGATCATCGCTTCGGCAGCCTGTTCAGGCGAAACCCCCATCATGGTCCGATAGTCGCCATTGACGGTCAGAGCAAACGTAAAGGTAGCGATGGCTTCGCAAGAGGTGTTTTCTTTTACCGCTTTCACAGCCAGCGTAGCCTCTGCGATATCGCTCATGGTTTCAATACAGATTGCATCCGCGCCACCCTTGGCCAGCGCAACCACCTGCACCTTGAAGGCATGATAGAGTTCCGCTTCGGTCACATCTTCCATCACCAGCATCTTGCCAGTCGGTCCGACAGAAGCAATCACCCACTTTTCACCACCGGCTTCGGCTGCTGCTTCAGCGGAAAGACGTGCAGCGGCTTCATTGATTTCCGCCACGCGGTCTTTCAACCCATAGTGTTCAAGCTTGAAAGAGGTTCCTCCGAACGTATCGCTTTCAACCATATCTGCTCCAGCCGCGAAATAGGCCTGTGCGATCGACTTGACATCTGCTGGCCGCTCCACGGCCCAGAGTTCAGGACACTCACCGGGTTTCAACCCTTTTTTCTGAAGAAACGTTCCCCAGGCGCCATCCGAGATCAACACCTTGCCACTTTTTACTGCCTCAACAATTTTCTGCTTAGCCATCGAATCATCTCCTATCTGTTAAAAAAACCTGTTAACCCCGCCGACGCATTAATGCGTATGCGGATGCTCATGGTCGTGTGAATGAGCGTGAGCGTGATGCCCCCTTGCGCTGAGCATGCCCGCGATAAGCTCCTGCAACAACTCCCGCGTCCCCGTGACCGCTGCCCGTTCTTCGATGGTCAGCGTGTCTTTTAGGCGAAAATCGATCGACTCCAGTCCGCAGAGGAACTGCATCAACTCCTGCTTTTCAAAAGGAATATTCAGCTCGTTCAATCCGTTACACATCATCGACTCCTTTCTTTTTCTGTTTTAAAACGCCCCGTTACCAACAACCATGAACACTGTACATGTGCATGTACATGACAATACCTGAATAGAGGGCAAAGAACCATCTTTTCCGATTGTTCTTGCTTTTCCGAAAATATGCTCTATATTTGCTTTACATGATTAAGAAGCGTTCTCGAAAAAAGGTTCCGCAAGCGGTTTTAAAAGAGGTTCCGCTGAATGTGCATCAGGAGGAATTTCTTCAGAACACCCAGACCGCAGTCCTTCTCTACATGTTCCAGGATGACGAGGTCTATGTTGTGAACAGTTTCCCCCATTTAAAAGGGGAGAAGCTCTTTTTGAGCGGTGAGGCTGTGCTTGATTTTCACCTGCATGAATTTGCAGAGATCTTGTTGCTGGGCAAGGGATATCTTTTACATGAAGTGAATGGCGGACACCATATTTTATCGCCGGGTTCGCTCGTCTTTGTTCGTCCGTATGATTTGCATCGATTGCTGCCCGTCAATTCAGCGCG
Source organism: bacterium (assembly GCA_037133395.1). Classification (GTDB taxonomy): domain Bacteria; phylum Verrucomicrobiota; class Kiritimatiellia; order RFP12; family UBA1067; genus CAIZQW01. Next base: position 18,345 of record JBAXOG010000081.1, read on the forward strand.
CGTGGTCTTTGCAAGCCTGATGATCTCCTCCTCCGTGCTCCGCGACCTTCTGGCCTATCTTGCAGCTCCGGCGATTTCCAATCGGTTCAATACATCCCCGGAGGCGCCTTGTGTCCAATTAGTTTTTGAAGAGGCTCGTAATCTCATGCTTCAGATGGAGAACATCAGCACCGAGCAGGCGATTAACCCGGAGAATAGTACTCCCATGGCGCGTGCGCTGGCTACACAACTCTTCGCAAACTATCTCGGACGTTCGGAGGAAACCCATCCGGTGAGTCCAGTGCCGCCTGTCTGGCTCTCAAAGCTGAGGGATGAAGTGGAAGGGTGGACGAGCTTCAAGGATGCCGTGAAACGCATCCACGACCGCAGCCGTTGCCATCCAAGCCACCTTTGCAAGACCTTCCGAAAATTCTACAATGAGACGCCGACGGACTTTCTGAACCGTCTGCGTATACGGCAGTCGGCGCGTCTTTTGTGTGAGCCTGAGGCCAAGGTCATGTCCGTGGCGATCGAACTCGGGTTTGACAGCGTCAGCCACTTCCATCATCTCTTTAAGCGCTTTTTCGGACTGACCCCGGCGGAATATCGTAGAACCATGCTGTAAATCTCTACTATTTCTGCTCCTCCTCGTCCAGCGTCCACCTGTGCAGGGTATATCAGCCGAGGATAGGCGTCCCAGCGAAGAAGCGGTCCATCATGGCGCTGTGTTCAGCATCGGAGTACCCGCCACTTTCAATCGACACCCAGCCGTCATAGCCGATCTCCTCGATGACCTTGCGGATAGAAATCCAGTCAATGCTGCCCTTGCCGATCGGGACAAATCCCCCTTCGTTTTTAGCTTCGCGATTGATCTTAAAATCTTTGATGTGCAGACGGATAATGTCGGACCCAACGGCGCGGAGCCATGCTTCGGTCTGCGCGTAACGGACATGGTTGCCCAGATCAAGATAAGGACGTACACATTTATTCTTGAATGATTTGACAAACGCTGCAGCGAAGTCAGGTTTCACCCAAAGATTGTTCCAGACGTTTTCAAGTCCGATAACCACATTATGCTTTTCGGCAATGGGAATCAACTCTTCCACGGCTGCACGAGAACGTTCGGTGGCAATATTTTGTTTCTCAATGTATTCAGCGAAAACTTCTGGTCCCTCTGCGGCACGCGTCATCTTGAGTGTGACCGGATCAAACGCAATATTGAATTGTGAGGGTGCCGGCATCTTGCCGTCAATGCGGCAGGGTACCAGCAGCATGGCGGTCGCCCCAAACTCAGCGGTGATCTCCAAGGCGCGCTTTGCGTCGTCAATGGATTTGCGGCGCGCCTCTTCAGTCGCATGATTGAATTGCGCCCAGCCATACATCAGTGAATGGATTTTCAATCCGTGTTGCTCCGCACATTTTCGTCCTGCGCGGGCTTTTTCGATGGAAGCCTCCTTCTGCTGGATCTCGAAGCCGGAAAAACCTGCTTTCGCAATGCGTTCGCACGTGGCAACATCTGCTGCAGGCGCAATGAGTGCCTTGAGCAGCTTGGTCTTGAAGGCTGGTGCGCGTTGCGCGAAGAGCTGTTGCGTCTTGAGTGTAGCAACCGCTGCTGCAGCGGTGCCGATAAAGAGTCGTCTGGATAAAGCTGTTTGGTTCATCGTGATTATATTCCTCTCTCGTGTTTGAGACGATTATGAAACGAATATCCAATATTCAACACGGAATATCCAATATTCAAGGGAAGACCGCGTTTCCGATGGTTATTGATCATTCCGTGTTCATGATTGGATATTCAAGCTCGGCTGGCGTCCTACTTTCCTGGGATGGGGGCTGCGAATTCTTTGGGCAATTGGACATCGCCTTTGTCAAAGTCTTCAGGCAGGAAGGGATTGTTCATGTTATAGAATTCGCTCTGGTCATTGGTCAGCAAGTCGCTCATGCGCACGGTACGTCCACTGTAGCAGGCGAGCGTCCCCATGAGCGTTGTTGCAGTCGCCATGGCGACTTGTTCGCCATCCTGTACGTACGTGCCAGTCATCAAACCATTCAGAAAGTCCCAATGTTCCATGGTCATCATGTTGCCGTCGCGATTTTTGATGCGCTCTTCATCGTAGGCAACGGGCTTGCCATCGAAGCGTGTAATCTTGCCCAGCACGGAGCATTCGCCTTCAGAGCCTGTCAGGAGCGTTCCGCAGCGATCCGAGCAGCCGTCGACTTGCCGAGCGATGGCGTGAATATGCAACCCATTATCGTAATCGTAGTCGACACTCAAGCAGTCGTAGCCATTGCCGATGGCACGACGATGACGCGCGCCAATGCCCATCGCTGTCTTGGGGTAGCGTCCGATAAACCAGTTAGCAAGGTCCACTTCGTGAATACCCTGCTCGGTTAGATTGTCGCCAGACATCTCGCGCCAGAAGTACCAGGCTGTGGCAAGATAGGCTGCGTTGGAATCCCCCGGTTTGCGCTTTCTCATGTAGGATGCTGCATTCATGCCACCGTGGCAGCGATAGACAACGCCGCCCCGAATGGGGCCAATAGCACCTTCCTGCATGGGCTTGATCATGCGCAACGCGCGATTGTTATGACGGTGACAGGTGCCGGACAAAACCGAAAGGTTTGCTTTCTTAGCCTCTTCAACACCCGCGAGGAAGCGCCTCAGGCCAGCAGGATCGGTGGCGATGGGCTTCTCAGCAAAAATATGTTTGCCGGCCTTGACGCACGCTTCCATGTGCAAGGGACGAAAGAAGGGGGGTGTTGCAAGGAGCACAATCTCTGCCGGAGACTCCATAATCTTCTGATAACCCGTTGCCCCGCCGAAGGCCAGCTTCTCATCACACCCATAGCGTTTACAAATGGCAAGGGCTTTCCCCTGATCGAAATCTGCCGCTGCGACAAGTGTCGCCTTACAGCCTAAGCGTACGGCGGCATCCATAATGTTTGCGACAGCACCACTCCCCCGTCCGCCACAACCAATGATCGCAATTTTGAACTCGCGTTTTGCGGGGGTTGTTTGTGCGAATATGTTTTGATGGGTTGCCGTAAATGCGGCTGCGCCGCCGACAAATAGCCGCCTAGACATCTTCAACTCGTGCATCGTGTTTCCCCTCCCTGTTAAAACTTTATAAAAGTGACTTTAAAGTATAACAGGCAAGATGTGAGCATGCACGTATAATTTTGAACGTCTACCGGAAGAAGATGCCGGCGCGGACAGTGTAGCTGTTGCCGAATTGCAATTCAGCGGAGCGGCCGTCGGCCTGCTGGTCAA
>JBAXOG010000082.1:0-21076 GCA_037133395.1 bacterium
GCGCCCCCTGTCTAACTTACTCTGCCAAAGTCTAACTTACTTTGTCCATTGACCCTATTTTTGTCCTATTTTTGTCCTGTTTGTGGCCAGTATTTTGATGCTTTTAAGGGACTGTGGGTGGAAATATGTTTGCAGACGTTTGCAAAAGAACGTATAGTGTAAAAATGAAAATGAAATATTTTACACTTGTTCTCGTCATGGGGATATTCGCAGGATGTTCAACGGTACGCCAAGCGCGGGAGGCTCAGAAGGAGTCTGGGCCAAGCCTACAAAAGGGCGAGCGCACGGCCATGCTAGAGGAGTTTGGTATTCGGGAGGGGGAGGTGCTTTCATTAGCGGTTGCACAAGATTTTTCGCTGCTGTGGCATCCCGCGATGGCGACGGCAACACAAAAGGTTATTGCTGCGCGCATTAATGTCAGTCAGGCTGGCGCAGGCTGGAGGCCGACGCTTTCGGGCTCAGTGGGCTATGGCGGCAATCGAAGTGGGAATTCAGTCCAGGATTGGAATTTTGAGTCCTCTGATGATTTTAACGCGAGTCTGTCGCTGACCTGGGTGCTTTATGATTTCGGACGGACCCGTGCCAGTATCCGCAGCGCCGTCGCGGATTTAATTGCCGCGTATGAAACCTTGAGCGAGACACGGGTTCAGCGTGTTCTAGAGGTACGTTCGGCCTATTTTAAGCTGGCTCAAACCCAAGCGCAATGCCAAGTCGACCAAGAAAACCTCAAGCAGTATGACGAACTGTTGCGTCAGGCAGAATTGCGTTTAAAAATAGGCACGGGGCGGAAATATGATATCACCAAGGCTAAGGCAGATCGTAGCAATGCGTTGCTCTCCTTGCTGACGACCAGCAATACGATCATTACCGCACGTGCAGAACTTAACAATCAGTTGGGCTTGGGCAGGGTCGGTTCTTATGCGTTGGCGTCGGATGTGCGTCTACCGGAACCCGGGATTGAAGTTGATGCGCTCTTCGCCATGGCGCAAACCAATCAGCCCGCTTTGCGTGCGCTGCGCGCGAAGGTCGATGCCGCTGTGGCGTCGGTGGATCGCACCATCGCGGAGCTCTATCCGCAAATTCGCGCGACAGCCTCAACCGCGTATTCCACAGGCGCCATCCAGACCTTGGGGCTTTCATGGGGGCTCGCACTCCTGCAAGATTTGTTTAAAGCGTATGAAAAGCGCGATAATATTCTGGTCAGCGTCACGGTGTTGCGTCAGGCGCGTGCAGCACTTGCGCTGCAAGAGCAAAGCGTTGTGAAGACGCTGATCAGTGCCTTATCTTCGCTGAATACCGCACGACAGGGGAAAGGCGTTGCAGAAGAGATGGAGTTACAAGCGAAGGAGAACTTGGATTTAGTGATGAAGCAGTTTGAGGTTGGCACCAGTTCCATTTTGGAAGTAACCGATGCACAGGTTTTGTACACACGAGCACGCAGTGCAACGGTATCAGCACGGTACACGCTTGAAAATGCCAAGGCGGGGGTCTACGCTATCATAGGAATGCAATAATGAAAAAAAGTATCATTATCCTCTTTGTGTTAGGTGCAATTGGGTTGGGCGGTTGGCAGGGGTGGAGTCGCTGGAAGCCTAAAAAGCAGGAGGCGCAATGGCGTACGCGTAAAATTGAACGGGGTGAAATCGTACAGGAAGTGCGAGCGACGGGGACGGTGAAGCCGATCAAGAATATTTTAGTCGGTACGCAAGTCAACGGACCGATTAAAAAATTGTATGTGGATTTTAATGACGAGGTGAAAGTGGGGCAGCAAATCGCGCAGATTGACGATGCCGTTTATCAGGCGACGGTTTCGAAGGACGAGGCCACCTTGTCTTCGGCAAAAGCGAATGTCCTTTCGGCAAAGTCAAATAATGCACAAGCCCGCGCTACTGTCGAACTGACGCAAACGAAGTTAGCCTTGGCAGAGAAGGAGCTGACGCGCATGAAACAGCTCCGCGAAACCGAGATGGTAGCGCAGGCGGATTTGGATACCGCCCTGTCAAATCGTGACGCGCTTGTTGCGCAAGTGAAGGTGAATGAAGCTGCTGTTGCGCAGACCGAATCCGCCATCAAGCAGACGGAGGCGATGATCCAGCAGGGAGCGGCGTTTCTTCAATTGTCCCGCGCCAATCTGGGGTATACCACGATCAAGTCACCTGTGGATGGTGTGATCATTCAACGAAATGTTGATGAAGGACAAACCGTTGTATCCAGTATGAATGCGCAAACCATTTTTACGATTGCTACCGATTTGAATCGCATCCAGATCCAAGCGGATATTCCAGAGTCGGACATTGGGGGCATTGAAGCAGGACAGCGAGTCACCTTTTCGGTAGATGCCTATAACCGTGTCGTCTTCACAGGGTCCGTAGTTCAGGTGCGCATGTCTGCAACCAGCGTGCAGAATGTGGTAACCTTTCCCGTGATTATCGAGGCGGATAATCCGAACAAGCGACTCTTCCCAGGGATGACTGCGAACTTGGCCGTTGAAACAGGTCGTGCTGAACAGGTCCTGAAAGTGCCCGCTGCCGCATTACGCTTTACCCCTGTGGATCTGGCGCAAAGCAATGATGAGGATAAAGGCACACGGAAGAAGGGGGCCGGGGCGGCCGTATGGCTACTGGATAAGGACAATAAGCCCGAGCGTATCAAGGTGAAGCAGAAAATTTCCGATGGGACGATGGTGGGCGTGGAATCCGAACAGGAACTGAGCGGACGTGAGGTCATCATCGGAACCCAAACTGCATCATCTGCGTCAACGGAAAAGGAGACCAATCCGTTCGCCCCGAAAATGCCCAGTCATAGCGTTCGTCACGCTGCGCGCTAGCCCCTTTGCTTATGTTAATTGATATTAAAGATTTGAAACGCGGTTACAATATGGGCCAGGAGGAAGTCTGGGCCTTAAATGGAGTCTCCTTGCAGGTGAAGAAGGGAGACTTTGTCGCTATTATGGGACACAGCGGTTCGGGAAAGAGTACGCTGTTGAATGTGCTCGGCTGTCTCGATGTCCCCACCTCCGGGAGCTATGCACTCGATGGTATTGCGGTCGCTGGGATGAATCGTGCGGCGCTCGCGCGGGTGCGCAATCAGAAAATAGGGTTTATCTTTCAAAGCTTTAATTTGTTAGCGCGTACAACGGCTCGCGAAAACATTGAACTTCCAATGCTCTATAATCCAACGGCGCCGCGCGGAAAAGCATTGCACGACCGCGCGGAATATCTGTTAGAACAGGTGGGACTCGGCGATCGTATGTTGCACACGCCCTCACAGCTTTCGGGCGGACAGCAGCAGCGCGTCGCGATCGCTCGCGCACTGATGAATAACCCGCCCTTGTTGCTGGCTGATGAGCCCACAGGCAATCTCGATTCCCATGCGACGGCGGATATCATGCAGTTCTTCAAGAAGTTGAACGAACAGGGGCAGACGATTGTGATGGTGACCCATGAAGTAGATGTTGCTTCGTTTGCCACGCGTAAGATCATCATGCGCGATGGAAAGGTGGTCGTATGAACGGCTTGATGATTTTTAAGGTGGCGATGCGGGCTCTTTTTCGCAATAAAGTGCGATCGATCTTGACCGCGCTGGGCATTATCGTGGGTATCGCGGCCGTCATCGCTGTCGTGGCCATCGGCGAGGGTGCCTCCACCAGCATGAAAGCGCAAATCAGCTCCATGGGCGATAACATGGTCATTGTCTTTGGTGGCAGCATGAAAAAAGGCGGTGTTCATGGTGGCTCGGGGGGCTTTCAGACGCTCATGGGCGAAGATGCCGATGCGATGTACCGCGACCGTCCAGATTTGATCAAGGCCTATACACCGCTGATGCGTAGCGGCGGACAGGCCATATTCCAACAAAATAATTGGTCTACGCAGGTTCAAGGGGTCACGCCTGAATTTGTCGCTGTCCGCAAATGGGATGTCGCTTCGGGCGTTTTTTTTACAGAGTCCGATATGCGCACGGGCGCACGGGTGTGTGTTGTCGGCCAGACGATTGTGGACAACCTTTTCGACGGGCTTGATCCGATTGGTGAAACGTTCCGTATCAAAAACATGCCATTTAAGGTGTTGGGTGTCATGGCCAAAAAGGGGACTACCTCTATGGGTCAGGATCAAGACGACATCATTATCATGCCGTTGACCACAGTCAGCCGTGTCTTGCGGCGTGGTTCGTTCAATAATGTGGACCAGTTGCTTTTCAGCATCTACGACATGGATCAGTTGACGGAGACTAAACGCGCCTTGTCAGACCTGTTGCGTCAAAGGCATCGCTTGGGGCCCGATGTGGAGGATGATTTTACCATTATCGACATGACGGAAATATCGGATATGCTCACGAGTGTCTCCTCTATGATGACGATTTTGATGGCGGTGGTTGCCTCTATCTCGTTGCTGGTGGGAGGCATTGGCATCATGAACATCATGCTGGTCTCGGTTACTGAGCGTACACGTGAAATTGGGTTGCGCATGGCGATCGGTGCCGCGCCCATAGCTATTTTGCTCCAGTTCCTCACCGAGGCCGCTGTCCTTTCAACAATGGGTGGCCTCCTCGGCATTATTTTTGGTGTAGCGGGTGCCTACACCGTGGGCGATCTCAATAAGTGGCCGATTTATGTTACGCCGATTTCCGTGGTCATCTCCTTCGGCTTCAGTGGCTTTGTCGGCATCTTTTTCGGCTTCTATCCGGCCCTCCGCGCTTCCCGCCTCAATCCGATCGACTGCCTTCGGTATGAGTAGCGAACAAAAAAAACCGCAGGAAACAAATCCTGCGGCTTTTTTAAATATAGAAGCAGTGCTTCCTTAGTTAGAGCCACGTCCGGAAACGCCCTTTGCCTTGGCGGCATTGGCTTTTGCTTTTTCGTTCGGACGAAGGCTACGGCAGGCTGCGCCAGCTTGCCACATTTCAGAGTCGCGGAGGACCTTGAGTTCCTTTTCGAGCTTCTCTTTATAATCTGCGGTGCCGCAGGTCTTGATGACGTGCTTGGCTTCGCGCTGGCTCTTGACTTCTTCATAGAGCTTGGTGAAGACCGGGAGTGTTGCCTTCTTGAATTGGGGCTTCCAATCCAATGCGCCACGCTGTGCAGTCGCGGAGCAGTTGGCATACATCCAGTCCATGCCGTTTTCATCCACGAGGCGGATCAAGCTCTGCGTCAGCTCTTCAACGGTTTCGTTGAAGGCTTCCGACGGGCTGTGACCATTCTTGCGGAGAACATCGTACTGAGCTTCCATCACGCCTGCGAGGCAGCCCATCAGCACGCCGCGTTCGCCCACGAGGTCTGAGGTCACTTCATGCTCGAACGAGGTTGGGAAGAGGTAACCGGAACCGACAGCGATACCGATGGAGAGCGTACGGTCAAGAGCCTTGCCCGTTGCGTCCTGAGCAATCGCGAAGCTGGAATTGATACCTACGCCTGCGAGGAAGTTACGGCGCACCGAAGTGCCTGAACCCTTGGGGGCCACCATAATGACATCTACATCTGCGCTCACCTTCACACCCGTCAGCTTGCGATAGACCCAGCCGAAGCCGTGCGAAAAATAGAGCGCCTTGCCTGCGGTCATAAAGGGCGCGATACGCGGCCACACCTGCTTGATGGCGGCATCATTCAACAGAATCATCACGACGGTTGCCTTTTGGCAAGCTTCCTCAATATCAAACAAGGTTTTGCCAGCCTTAAAGCCATCCTTTTCGGCCCGCTTCCAGTCATTGGCAAACTTCTTGTCTTGTCCGATGATGACGGTGACACCATTGTCGCGCATGTTCAATGCCTGAGCTGGCCCCTGGACACCATAACCGATGATCGCGATGGTTTCATTCTTTTTCAGGAATGCCTGCGCCCGCTTCAATGGATACTCTTTACGTGTGACGACGGTCTCAACGACACCGCCAAAATTAATCTTAGCCATAGTTTCTTAACTCCTTTTAGTCCTTTTAACCTTAATAAGGGTAAAAAAGGAAGGGTATATCATACGCATCTTGGGCCTTTTAATCAAGCGTGAAAACGGAAAAAGCGAAAAAGCCGAACTATCCGATGAAAATTGGGCTTGCGGGAGCAAGGCTCAAGGGGGTATACTCTTTCACTATGTTTTATCCAACAAAAAGCTTTTTTATTTTAATCGTAGCCACGGTTATGCTTGTCAGCGGAAGCACTAGCGCACGTGCTCAAGGTGATCCGTTACAAATAACCATTTCTAAGGCAGGCGCGAAGAAGGATTCTGTATCCGTGGCTGGCTTGCGCGCCTCGGGTGCGAATGGTCAGCTTTTTGTGCAGACGCTGAAGCGTGATCTCGAACTTTCTGGATGGTTCAAGATGTCCAGCGGAAACGATGGAACCATCAACGTGCTGGGTGCACTACTTGAAACAGGCAGTGGCATTCAGAGCAGTTGCAAAGTCACGTGGCCGGGCAAGAATTTTAATTGGACGAGTAAGGCTGCGAGCGCGATAGAAGTGAGACAAGCCGCGCATACGTTTGCGGATGAGATGGTCAAGCAGATTAAAGCCGAAAAGGGCATCGCTTCAACGCGCATTGTTTTCCTCAACCGTCGCGGCAGTAATAATGGCGATGTTTATGTGTGTGATGCCGACGGCAGCGGGATGTATCAAGTGACGCATGATAGTGCCGGCGTGATCGGTCCGCAGTGGGGCATTAATCGTAACGACTTGATCTATACCAGCCTCAAGCCTGGCTATCCGATGCTCATGCGTCAGACCATTGGCGGCGGGCGCAGGACCGTGGCGAATTTTAAAGGACTGAATACGGGAGGCGCGATCTCGCCAGAGGGCCGTCGCATCGCGTTGATCTTGTCGTATCAGGGTAATACGGAACTCTATGTATTAGATTTTGGGACTGCCAAAGTGGCGCGCATGACCAAGACCTTGCAAGGTGCAGAATCCAGTCCATCTTGGTCGCCTGATGGGAAAAGTATTGTGTATGTCAGCGATGTGTCTAAATCGCCACAGCTTTATGTGGTGGATGTTGAAACGCGCGTATCCAGACGTCTCACTTACAAAGGTTCACAAAATGTAAATCCGAGCTGGAGTTCAAAGGGAAAAATTTGCTATGCTACGTTGCGCGGTGGGACATTCCAAATCGCGATGATGAATCCGACGGGCGATGCTTCGGCAGAGATCGTTTCAGGACAACCCGAGGGATCCGAAGATCCTTCGTGGGCGCAGGACGGTCGGCACATCATTTGTTCGGCTCGGAATACACTTTATATTCTGGACACACTGGGTGATCCGGCGGTACGGTTGATTCATGCGGCAGGAAACTGGCGTTCACCGGACTGGAGCAAGTAATCACGTCATAAAAGATACAAAACAAAAAAGGAGACAGGTCGAATGATGAAGTCACGCATGATGATTGCAAATTGCGCATTAGTTTGCGGTTTGCTGGGATTGGGTACGGGTTGCAGTTGGTTCGGAGGCGAAGACACTCCGTTAAACACGGCAACCGAGCCTACGGTAGTGGCAAACCCCACGGATGAAGGAACGGGTGCATCCCTGGCGGGTTCGCGTTTTGAGGACACACTTAAAAAGGTCGAAGGCATCACGCTGTCTCCGGTCTATTTCGCCTTTGACAGCTATGCACTGGCGCCGAGCGAAACAGCAAAGATCGAGCAAGTCGCTAAACACCTGCTCGCCAATGCTACGCACGTGCTGGTCGTTGAAGGACATTGCGACGCACGTGGCAGCGCTGAATACAATCTGGCGTTGGGTGAAAATCGCGCGCAGTCGATCCGCAGCCAATTGACTAACTTGGGCGTCGATGCTAATCGCATCCAGACACGTAGCTTTGGTTCCGAAAAGCCAGCAATGGCAGGTTCTGGCGAAGCCGTGTGGAAGATGAATCGCCGCGGCGAATTTGCGCTGTATCAGAAATAATAAACATGCCCGCATTGTTCGCGGATTGTTACGCACGGCTATCGCATTCCGTTCGCACAAGGTGATCTATGTGCAAGGGTGCATAGCCGTGTGTTGTTTTAAGAAGAGAGGACGATGAGAGGATGGTTATGCCTCATTTCGCATTTTTGATGGAATCGGTCGGCATGGGGGAATGGGTTGTTTTGCTGGCCGTTATCATGATTGTCATGGGTCCGAAAAGTCTGCCTGAAATGGCCCGCAAGCTGGGGCGCTGGACGGAAACATTCCGTCGCGCAGCAGAAGAGTTTAAGCGGCAAATCATGACGATGGATCAAGAGATCCACCCTCCAGAGCCCGAGCCCCACTACCCCGACTACGACTATGGGAACGGTGAAGATCACAATATGACTCCAGATGCGACGGAACACACAGACGCCGTCAGCGAGCCGACTGTGCCACTAGAAGCTGTTTCGGAAACTGCTGGCACAATACCCAAAGATGCCGAACCTAAAAAGGCTGATGCATCTCCCAGCGAGACGCTTCCGGATTCCGCGCAGTATTATGGAAATGAAGAATTGGTCGCAAGTATGGAAGGGGAACAGAAGAAATGAAAGTTGGGCGTTTCTCTTTTAAAAAAACAGAGGGGGATGAGTACAATGATCCTCCACGGCCCTTTCTCGAGCATCTTCTGGATTTGCGCGATTGTATCATCAAGTGCGCGATCTCTTGGATGGTCTGTTCCCTGATTATTATCCCTTTTATCCCGAAAATCATGTACTTCCTGATGAAACCCGCAGGGGTTTCTGTCAACAAGGTGCAGGGCTTGGGGTGGACGGTTGGCGTGGAGATGATTATGCGCATTGTCTTCTGGGGCGGAACAACGCTCAGCTTGCCGCTCATCACCTATTTTATCATGCGCTTTGTTTTCCCTGGACTCAAGCGCAGTGAACGAACGCTCATCCTGGTCTGCTTGATCTGTTCGACCTTTTTCTTCCTGGGGGGTGTCTGGTTGGCGTATGCAACCACATTGACGGTCGCCATTCAAGTGCTGGAGCAAATCACGACGTGGGTTGGGCTGCGCACCGATATTGTGCGGATTGACGATCACGTTTCGTTTGTACTGAAAATGCTGATCGGCTTTGGTTTGGCGTTTCAGTTGCCACTTCTGCTGATGGCACTCGGATGGATTGGTTTTATCTCATCAAAAGCCCTGCGGAATAAGCGGCGCCTGGCGATTGTGATCATCTTTATTATCGCCATGATCCTGACGCCGCCCGATCCGACGTCACAAATCATTATGGCTGTCCCGATGTGCCTCCTGTATGAAATGTGTATCTGGGCAATCTGGCTGCGAGAAAAGGCGATTCGGAAAAAGAAAGAAACGGAATAGCGGAAAACAGGAGGGATCACTATGCGTACAGCAACAAAAACACGCACGACACGCGAAACGAATATCTGCATGACCCTGAACCTGGACGGTACAGGCGTCACGACGATATCCACCGGCATTGGATTTCTGGATCACATGCTGGAGCTGTTTGCGAAACATGCGCTCCTTGATCTGGAGGTCCAGGCTAAGGGCGATGTGCATGTTGACTTTCATCACACCGTGGAAGATGTGGGTCTTGTGCTCGGGTCTTGCATCCAGGAGGCGCTGGGAGATCGCAAGGGGATTCGGCGTTATGGATTCTTTGTGTTGCCCATGGATGAATCGCTTGCAGAGGTTGCGATTGACTTGGGGGGCCGTCCCTTCTGCGTATTCGCTAGCGCATTGAAACATGCCAAGACCGGCGACTTTGATGTAAAGCTGCTCGAAGAATTTTTCCGTGCTGTGTCGGTTGAAGGTCGCATGAATATCCACCTGCGCCATCTGTATGGTGATGAAGTTCACCATGTCTGTGAAGCACTCTTCAAAGGTTTTGCGCGCGCCTTTAGGATGGCCGTGGAGGCCGACCCGCGTGAAAAGGGAATCCCTTCGAGTAAGGGGTCGATCTAATCCGTTATGATTATTTTGCCTGCAATCGACTTAAAGGACGGTCACTGCGTGCGACTTCGCCAAGGTAAGGCCGAGGACGTTACCGTCTATTCGGACAACCCTGTTGCGCAGGCGCAGACGTGGCTTGCGCAAGGTGCGGAACAGTTGCACGTTGTGGATCTCGATGGCGCGTTCCAGGGCGAACCCAAACACGCCGCAGTCATTGGCGACATTGTTCGCGCACTCAAGATTCCTGTGGAAGTGGGCGGTGGCTTGCGCACGGACGCGCATATTGAAACACTCCTGAAGGAAGGGGTTGCACGCGCCATCATTGGAACACGTGCACTGGAAAACATTGCAACGCTTGCCGCGCTGGTCAGGCGCTTTGGCGATCGCATCGCAGTGGGCATTGATGCACGCGACGGTTTTGTGCAGGTCAAGGGTTGGGTAGAGACAACCGGGACACGCGCAATCGATCTCGCCCAGCAAATGGAAGCGGTTGGCGTGAAGACCCTCATCTATACCGATACGGCGACGGATGGCATGTTGGGGGGGCCGAATCTAAAAGCCATGAAGCAGATGTGTCTGGCCGTTCCGAGTTGTAACATCATTGCTTCTGGAGGTGTGAGTGCCCCTGAACATGTGAAAGCCTTGACAGCATTGGGATGCGCCAATCTTTTTGGAGCAATCGTTGGGAAGGCACTCTATGATGGGAAGACAACCCTCGCGGCCATGATGGCTGCGGCAAAGAATGGTGCATCATGAAAAATACGCATAAAACGATTTTAAAAAACGGGGCGACGATTGTCACCTCTGCCATGGATGATGCCGAGAGTGTTGCGGTGGGCCTCTGGGCAAATGTGGGCGGACGCCATGAAAAAGCGTCTCAGGCCGGTATCAGTCATTTTCTGGAGCACCTGCTCTTTAAGGGCACCAAAACCCGATCGGCTTTGCAGATTTCGCAGGCGATCGAAGGACGCGGGGGTTATCTGAATGCCTTTACGCAGGAAGAGAATACCTGTTATTATGCACGCCTGCCTTGTGAGTTTATGTCGCAGGCCGTGGATGTCTTGACCGACATGTATATGAACGCGACCATCACGGAGGATGACCTCCAACGCGAACGCGCTGTCATTATTGAAGAAATTAAGATGTATCAGGATCAGCCGCAAGCCGTGGTACAGGAGCAGTTGCAGGAGGCTATGTATGTGAACCATGCTATGGGGCGTCCATTGGCTGGAAGTGAGAAAACGCTGTTACCCGTTGACCGCAAGGCTATGTTGGATTACAAGGCGCGCGCATATACTCCGTCTGCGACGGTCTTTGCTTTTGCCGGACGTCTCAGCCATGAAGTTTGCGTGGCTTGCGTGGAGAAAGCCTTCGCTTCTCTTCCTAAACGTAAAGGATTGTCCTATCAATTGGTCAGTGGAAACACAAAGCAAAAACCCTTTGTTTTGTCGCGCAAGGATATTGCGCAGGTTCATGCGGTTGCAGGATTCCGGACCTTTGGGCGCCACGACGATCGACGTTTCGCGATGCGCATGCTCAATGGGATTCTGGGGGAAAATATGAGTTCGCGACTTTTCCAGTCCGTCCGTGAGAAGCATGGGCTCTGCTATGCCATCCAATCCTCTTATCAGTTGTTTGAAGAGACCGGCATTTTTACCATCAGCGGCGGATTTGATGCCGTCCGTGCGGAAGCCGCGCTCAGGCTGACGTGTAAGGAAATCCAACGCATCATTGATAAAAAAGTGACCTCCTCTGAGTTGAAGCGCGCCAAGGATTATCTTCAAGGCACGTTCCGTCTCGGACTCGAAGGCGTGGAACATCAGATGCTCTTGCTCGGAAGTTCAATCTTAAATTATGGCCGACTGATCCCGCCGACGGAGACGTTGGAGGGCATTCGAAGGGTCACGGCGGAGGATGTTCGGCAAGTGGCTGAAACGGTGTTTACGCCTAGCCGCATGACGCTCTCGCTGGTGGTCCCCAACGAACAAAAACAGAGTGAAGAGGATTGGCAAAAGGTATTCACGATTTAGACGAGGAGCCTCATGATTACGAAAAACGCATCCTGTATCGTCGAAGATCGCGTCAACATGCGTGGCGGTCAAGGGACTGTACGCTTAGAACACTGGTTCAAGCCGGACAATTTTAAGGCGAAGGTGCGTCTCTGTACACGCATGACCATTGCCCCTGGCGCAACGATCGGGCAACATGCACATGAGGCTGATGACGAAGTTTACATCGTTCTTTCCGGTGCGGGTCGCATCCTTGAAAAGGGTGAATGGGTGGACATCACCACGGGCGATGCCATCCTGACAGGTGACGGCGCTTCGCACAGCGTTGAAAACACCGGCGCGGAACCGCTTGTCATTGCCGCCATCATCATGCTGTATTAATGCCTCATGCTCATCCCTCAACAATTACTCTTGCCCCAACAGACGATTTCGAAGCCGGGAGCCGTCCGCACCCTGGTGCAGACAGCTAGTCTGTTTGGTTCGCGCGGCGTACTGGTGCATGGTCGTTCGCTGGTCGCGTCTGGGAAACTCGCAGAAATTATCGGGAAGGCCACGGCGGTTCGGACGTGGGAGCATGGGGGCGGCGAACCCACGGTTGACGGGGTTGATGCTTTGCGCGCAGAACTAAAACGTTATCGTCCTGACTGGGTTGCCGCGGTGGGCGGCGGCAGCGTGATGGATTTGGCAAAGGCTGCTGCAGGTCTGGTTGACGCTCCTGAGACGACCGCCTTCTATCAGCGCAACACGAGCGCCATACCGCCTGCGACGCTTCCGCTGATTGCTGCGCCTGCCACGGCGGGCACAGGCTCAGAAGCAACCGTTGTCGCAGTATTGACGAATCCAGCGCAATGCTTTAAGCAGTCGATCCGGCATCCAACCTTCATGCCTAAAATCGTCCTGCTGGATCCGGATCTTTTGGCGGGTTGTCCGAAGGCGACACTGGCCGCTGCTGGCTTGGACGCCTTTATTCAGGCCTTTGAATCCTACACCAGCAAATACGCGACGCCCTTCACACGTGCGCTTTCTGAATTAGCATTGGTACGCATTAGCCAGTCGCTGTTGCCGCTTTATCGGGGCGACATGACCTTTGCGGCGGATATGCTGGAAGCCAGCTATGTGACAGGCCTCGCCTTCTCACATGCCCGTCTCGGCGTGATACATGGCTTGGCGCATCCGCTTGGGGCGCGCTTTCATGCTGCTCACGGGCTGACCTGCGCCTGTTGCTTGCCCGCGACACTCGCCTTCAACCGCCCGACCATCGAAAAAGATTTAGAGTACTTGAAGCAACACTATGCGTTGGATGTCGAAGTGCACGTTCAGGAATGGCTTTCGGAAATGGCACTAGAAAATCCCTTCCGAGGAAAGTGCGTGGACGACATCGACACCTTTGTCGCTGAAGTACTCGCCTCAGGTTCCACGGCTGCCAATTCGCGCACGGTGACGGTGGAAGATGCTTGGCAACTGCTTGCTGACATCACGCTAGCGTAACAGCGTGATGAGGCTACCACGTTCATCGGTGAGGGTTCGAATATTCCGGACCTTTGACCACTCCACATCTTTAATACGCTCGGGACGACTGGGATAGCGGTACGAATGGGGTTGCCGCGTCATGAAGACCCAGATGGAGCCGCCGGTGACGGGAGAATCCGAATAACCGATGGAGCCATACGCAAAGACACCCAAATCCGAAGCGACGGATTTACAGACGGGCAGCAGGTCAATGTGCCAGTTACTGATGTGCACGGCAAGCATACCGTCTGGCGCAAGACGGTCGAAGTAGAGCTGAAACGCTTCACGTGTGGTTAAGTGATAAGGCACCGCATCGCCATTGTAAGCATCAATGACTAGCAAATCATAAGGCGGGTCTTTTTTCTGATTTTTCTGATTACTGTCGCGTTCACGTTCCAGCATACGACGTGCATCCCCTACAATGAGATCAACGGTTGCCGCTGTGATCGGCAGAAAGGTGAAGAGGCTGGTGTTTGTCGCGACGTCGATGACCTGCGTATTGATTTCATAGAAGCGAAAGAGATCGCCTGGACGTCCATACGTGGCAAGCGTTCCGGCACCCAGGCCGACAATTCCGACCGTCATCGGCACACGCTGTTGGTATTTTGGATGCGCATTAAATGCAATCCCCCCGCCTGTTGCGCCAAAATAAGACGTCGGGACATGTTGCTGGTCGGGCGACATGACTTGCATGCCGTGAGTAGTCTGTCCATACCAAAGATAGTTGACCGGCGCAGAATGTGTTGCATCCCGATAGTATTGCTGCGTGACCGCCAGACAGCCATAGAAGTTGCGTGAGCGATATAAGAGGTGCGATTCAGTCTTCCGTTGCGTGTAATGGGCTAAGACTAGCCATGCAACCATGCTGATAAAAGCCCAAGACAAGCGATAATGCCGGAGACATCGCCAGGCGACCAGCCCCGCGCAGAGGGAAAGAATCAAGGGATATTCCCATACTTGCTTAAAGACGAGAGGCGCGAGAAAAGCGGAGGTCAGTCCACCGATCGCCCCACCAGCCGAGATGAAGAGATAGTAGCGCGTCAGCTTGTCAGCTGCAGGACGTGTTTCATAGAGCCAGCCGTGCAAAATAGAACCGATCATGAGCAAGAGCGCGATGCCTGCAGACGCATTGGGTATAAAGCTGCCCGTTCCCCAGATGCCACGCGCATAAGCCGCTCCAATCAAGGCGATGACAGCACCTACACCCCAAAGCCATCGCAGTCGTAATGCCCAGGGGGAAAAGCCAATCACATAGCTCAACAAAAACGCGGATAACAGGGTAACCCAGACGAAGGGCATCGGCGTCACATCAATCGAGAGATAGACTGTGACCGCATTGAGCAAGAACGAACTCGTGGCGGGCAGGAGGAGCCAGAGAAGAAGTGCGTTATTGCCACATTGCTTTATTGCCTTATTGTCTTGCTGCTTTTCTTCATTCGACGTTGGACGTTGAGTGTTGAGCGTTGAGCGTTTGTTTTCGCTTTCTTCTGACCTCGGCCCTCCGTCCTCGGTTCCTTTCGCCAGCTTGGCGAGTAACGCTACATAGCCGGCGAGACAAAGTGCAAAGCCAAGCCACTGACACGTGAGCGGCACAAACGGTTCTAAAATGAGGGGATAGATCAGCAAACCGCAGAAAGAGCCGAAATTGGAGATAGCATAGAGACGGTAAACATCTGGTTTCTTGGCATCCGAATGGCACGAACCACACGAATTTGATTCTTCATTTTGTGCTTTTTGTGGGTTTTGTGGTTGCGGCTCATGCGAGACCCAGGATTGGACGAGGGATGAGTTCGCGGAGAGCAGAATATAAGGCAGCCCTACGAAGAGCAAGACGCAGAACAAGACCTCCAACGTAGGGTCTTCGCTGGAGCCAAAATAATTTTTGAGCATGGGACGCAGACAGACGATGACGAGTGCCCACACGATACTGCTCACTAATAACGCGATATGGAGCTTCTTAAATCGAGCCGGGCGGCTTTGATCTGATCGCGCGATGAGATGGGCATATCCATAGCCCGCGAGCAGTAGTGTCTGATAGACAGCCAGACAGACCATCCATACGGACGCACTTCCGCCGAAGACAGGAAGCAAGGTGCGTCCGGTTAACGGCTGAATTAAAAATAGAAGGAAAGAACCACAAAAGACCGTCGTAGCGGGTAGGTGTCTGCTATTGAATAAGGACAGCAACATGGGCATGGTCAAAAACCCCTTAGCATTTAAAAAGTGTTTTCACATTAACCGCGCCTTGTTAAAAAGTCAAGGTGAAATCCAGCGGGGTGTGATCCGGTTTAAACAAAACGAAATCACGCCAACGTTTATGCATCTTGTCATACACCGTTTCGAGTGATATAATGAATGCACAATTTAAAGATTGAAGGTGTGATCATGCGCATTGATTGGGTACAGACGTGGGTAAATACGGTGGCGGGGCACACCCCGTTATCCGATAGGCTTATGGACGGGGTAAAATATGTGTCCCTGTTTATGGGTGCATTGGTGATCGCTCTGGTTTTAACACCCCTGTGTCGCGAGCTTGTTTGTAAACTGGGAATGATTGACCAGCCCGATGCGCGCCGTGTCCATAAAACGCCTATTCCGCGTGGGGGTGGACTCGCGGTGTTCTTGACCTATCAGGTACTTCTCGGACTCTATGTGTTTTTTGCGGGGGAGCCGATTAGTACCGCGTTTCCCTATTCTTTTCAGGTGGTTTTTTTAGTTGCGTCGTCTGGCTTGGTGGTGCTTGGTTTTATTGATGACAAGCGCGGGATGCATCCGGCGGTGAAACTATCCGGACAACTTCTTGTGGCGACCTTTCTCTTTGTTATGGGTGTTCGAGTCGGCGGGATTTTTGTCTCTTTCCCAGCCTGGCTGGATTATGGGGTAACCGTTCTTTGGATTGTGGGTGCAATCAATGCGTTTAACTTGATTGATGGATTGGATGGCTTAGCATCGGGGCTTGCTATGATTGCCTCCGCAGGCATCGCGGGTTCGCTTTTCTTCGCTGGGCAGTTCGCCAGCGCGATCCCTTATCTTGCACTTTGCGGGGCTTGTCTGGGGTTTCTGCGCTACAACTTCCATCCTGCGACTGTCTTTCTAGGGGATACAGGCAGTATGTTTTTAGGACTTTGCATGGCGGTGCTTCCCTTGCAAAGTGGTTCTCGCATGGAATTGCTTCCCGCCATTGTTGTTCCATTGTTGGCTATGGGAGTCCCCTTGTTTGACACCCTGTTGGCGATATGGCGTCGGACGGTTCGTGCTTTATTACAAAATAGTGTCGTCGGACAACAGATTGAGAAGCGCATCCGCGTGATGCAACCCGACAAGGAGCATGTTCACCATCGCATTTTGCAGAGCACACTGAACCAGCGAAAAGCAGCTTGGGTGTTGTATGGAATTAGTGGCGCCCTTGTCGGTGTCGCGTGGTTGGGCGTCATGCTTGAAAAACAGGGTCCGGGTATCTTTCTTCTAGCCTTTATCGTTGCCGTGATGGTGATTGTGCGCCATCTGGCGCGTGTCGAATTGTGGGATACGGGAAAGCTGCTCTCCCATCAGCATATCGCGATCCGAAAGGGGTTGATCACGCCCTTGTTCGTGATATTCGATCTCGTGGCGTTGTCGCTCGCAAGTATCTTGGCCTATTGGATTATTTATTTACAGGTGCCCCGCGAGGTGGTGCTGACCAAGTTGCCACTTTTCGTGGTCTCTGTCTTCGTGATGCTTGTGCTCTCTAAGACGTATCGTCGCGTCTGGAGTCGGACGCATTTCGCAGACTTTTCTTATCTGATTGGCGCCGTGTTCATGGGGGCATTTTTGGGAAGCGCGTTTCTGTGGCTTCTGTATGGAAATGAACACATTTTTCGCTATGTAATCGTCTTTGTTTCGCTCGCGACGATTCCTATTCTTGGTATCCGGCTTGTGGGCGAGACGCTTCGTGGCGCCATGACCCTCATGAAACGGCACGCGCTGCTCTACAAGGAAAATACAGAACGTATCCTTGTCTATGGGGCGGGGTTGCGCTTCCGTAATTATCTACGCATACGCGAGGTTAAGATCGCATCAGAGGAGAGCGTGATCGTGGGCATCATCGAGGACAATCTGGAATTTATGGATCGCGTCATTTACGGCTATGATGTGCTGGGCAACATCAATGATGTGCCATCTATCTGTAAAGAGAAGAAGATCAATCGTATTGTTCTCGCTTGCAGCCTGCCCAGTGAAAAGCAAG
Source organism: bacterium (assembly GCA_037133395.1). Taxonomy (GTDB): domain Bacteria; phylum Verrucomicrobiota; class Kiritimatiellia; order RFP12; family UBA1067; genus CAIZQW01. The sequence goes on from JBAXOG010000082.1 coordinate 17,586, forward strand.
CCATGCTACTACGCATGGCTCAGGCGAACCAAGTTAAGGTTACGCTCTGGTCGTATAGCGAACAGGACTTGACGGCTGATGCCTAATTTTTAGTTTGCGGCGAACCAGGCGTCTTGCAATCTGCGAATCGCATCGAAAGGTGCCGACGAGAGACAGACTGGACGGACTACGGCAAAATTAAGCGCGCCGGCTTGGCGTACGTCGCGCATATTCTCCTCGTTGATGCCGCCAATCGCTACGGTTGTGAAGGGTGCTGCGCGTATGATTGTGCCTGCGAGTTGAGGCCCCAGTGCAGGATCCGGAATTTCTTTGGTCGGTGTCGCATAGACAGGACCCACCCCGCAATAATCTGGATGAAGCGCTTCAGCCGTCTTGGCTTGAAGAGGATTGTGGGTCGAGAGGCCGACCACGCGAAGTGACGGGAAACGGCGGCGAACTTCTGTCACTGGCATATCATTCTGTCCCACGTGTACGCCATCCGCTTCCACTTCCGCAGCAAGCACCGGATCGTCGTTCACAATAAACAACGTGGAGGAGCCTCGCGTGAGCGAACGCATATTCTGTGCAATCGAAAGAATCGTCTCTCGCGGAACATGTTTCATGCGTAACTGCACATAGCGAAGCCCTGCTCGCACAGCAGCCTCTGTACAAGCCTCGTACGAGGTCCGCGGGTTTGTAATCACCAAATAAAGACCAAAGGTTTCAATCATCAGCATCCTCTCCCTTAAAGGCTTAGTATTATAACATATTGCGCGGGTCAAACCCATTGGATAATGCACCTTTTGAACGCTGACCTGTTTCTTTGTAAAAGAACACTTGCCTTTCCCGCATGGGATAGCTAAAATACAAACCTTTCTTTTTATAGAGGGTCGATGATGCGTAAAAGAGACGTTTCATAAAAGAAAGCGAAGAGCAAAAGAAACGGGTCTGTTACCGCAATATACAAACAAAGGTTTGAGCTACTTGGGATAGAGGCTGTCTGGCGACGTTAGGGATTTTTGAGTCTGCTGATCGTCAGGAGGTGCTTTCTGTCATCCATGTTCTCCGGAGGCTGGGTCGTCCCCGGAGCGCTTCTCCGATGCAACGAGGTTTAAAATTATTAACCCAAGTTCGCCTCGTTGCGTCGGAGTTTTTTTTGGACTTGATTCGGAGCAAGGAATATGGTCTTGTTAAGAAGAGCGAAGGCTTGTGACACGACCATGAAAAACTTCAAATACTTTCCAATCTCTGACGCTCAGCAGCGCTGGGGTATCTATCTGACTGACTGCGGCAAGGAGAGCATTGCGGCTGGATATAAGAGTTATCCGCCACCCGAGACACCGGGCTCCCATGTCTTCACCTGGCGCGAGGGACGCGTACTGAATGAATATTATCTCGTCTATGTCGCCAAGGGTCAGGGCTTCTACGAAAATCGTAAGGCAGGACTCCAAAAGGTGAAGGCAGGTTCCGCATTCATTGTTTTTGCAAATAAGTGGTATCGTCACCGCCCGGATCCGGAGACCGGCTGGGAGTCGCTCTGGATCGGCTTTCAGGGCGACACGGTGCAGCGCTTGGTCACGAGCTTTCTGACTCCAGAGAAGCCAATTGTCACTTTGAACAGATCAGTTGAGTTTGAGATGGCGATGCGTGATTTTGTCGAAGGGATGGTCGATGCACCGCTGGAGTATCCCCTTTCAACAGGCGGGGAGATCTTGGCACTCTTGGGGCATCTCATCGAGCAGAAAGAGATGAATGAACCCGGTACAACATATTATTATGCGATTCGAAAGGCGCAGTCATTCATTTTACGACATGCGTTTGAAAAAATCGATTATTACAAACTTGCTTCACAGATTGGCATCAGCGAGACCACCTTTCGGCGAAACTTTTTAAATCTCGCCCATATCACACCCTTGCAGTTTCAACTTTCAATACGACTGAAGCACGCGAGCAAGCTCCTCGAGGAAACCGACTTTCCGGTCTCCGAAATTGCACTGAAAGTAGGCTTTGACCTCCCTCACTATTTCACACGCCTCTTTACCGCCAAGATGGGCTGCTCCCCCAAGCAACATCGCGATGCCTACAAGAAAGCGTTCAAGTGACCCTTTCGTTTATTCCAGCTCGGCTGGCGGGGGGAGGGTACTGCAACTGCAAGTTTTTGTCCACGAAACACACTAAACACACGAAAAACAGCCTCAGCCCGTTACGGTTGATGGGATCCCAATAAGGAGCGATAATGACAACAAAAGAGCAGATGGAACACACCCTTGATGAAACCGTACCCGCCAAGGAGCAGCTCGACAAGATCTATACGCTTGCCAAACGGGTTCTCGACATCGCGCCGTGGGAGTTTATGGGAGAGCCGCATGTACTGGCCATTCAGCACGCTATTGATGACACCAGTTTTTTGATTGTGACCGGCGAACTAGGCACCTATTTTTCTGTTCAAATCTATTCGTCTCTTCACGATCTGGACGCGATGTTGAGGCAAGGTGAAGAGAACCGACAAGACTTAGTCGATCGCATGTTTGAACTGCCACAACTTAAGTTGGTATTTTCAACAAAGGCCGAATTACTCCCGGGAGATCGGGAGAAGATAAAGGCATCCGGCATTACGTTTAAGAACGGCAAGAATCCCAGTCTTCAATCGATGATGCCCGGGTATGATCTTTCCGGCGTAGGAGGCAGAGAGATAGAGCGCCTGACTGTCTGTGTCGAACAATTACTGTTCATGCTTGAAGGGTGTCATACGATCCCGGCCATCAGCTCCCCTTTAGACCCCATTTGTACTCTCGTGTTCAAGGAGGGATGCTGGGAGCAGGAGATGAAGAAGCACTCCCTGTTTAAGAAGTCTGTCTTTTCCGTCTCGCAAGAGTTGCTGGATCAGGTGATGAACCTGCCGAAGCAAAATATGTCAATGGCCTGCGGCTGTTTTGTCATCCCGACGCATTTTCGTGAAAAGGGCAGCCGCCCCGTCATGCCGCGTGCATTCATGCTGATGGATGTTGAGTCAGAGTTTATTCTCAAGATGGATTTGCTCACTCCTGAGCAAGGGAAGTTATGGAATATCACGGTCGCGCTAAACGTGTTGCTTCAACAGTTCATTAAACTCGGCGCCCGCCCCTCTCTTTTGAAGATCAATGGCCTTCTGCTCCAAAAAGTCGGCAAACAGTTTTGTACCCTGATCGACGTGGCTTATGATGATCGCCGTTTCAAGCCCATGTTGCAGGCCCTTCAGGATATTACAAGCCGGTTTGGGGGATAACACCAAAGAGACGCAGGAGTTTTTAGTTACGGATTGCGCGGATTACGCGGAGTGAGAGAGGTGTCTATATAATGTTACATAGTCATGTAATCTGTTATTGACATGCTTGAGCCTGTCCTGTTATGATGCTCGGCACAAAAGGAACACTCTATGAAGACCGTGCTAAAAGTATTGCGAGCCCGTCATGGCTACTACAGTGTCTATCTTAAAAGTTCGCATTTAAAAGGTGCAATATGGAAGAGGATTT
>JBAXOG010000083.1:0-20891 GCA_037133395.1 bacterium
AACCAACATCAGGAAGGCTATATGATTTTTTCGACAAACCGTGAAGAGCCAAAAAAAATGTAGTTGAAATGAATAACGCCCAGGAGGAGGTAACAGGGAGGAAAATGCGTTATTGTGCGAAGAGCAGATGCGCGCCGTCATACGACACCTTCAACGCGCAGATCAATCCCTTCGTCATGTCGAGAAGGGTGGCTGTCTTCCCGCTGTCTATCGTCTCTCATTCCTCAACGCCTGTTTGTCAATCCTCACTGAAAAGACAGAGCGTAAACAACGCCGGCGTGTGTACCGAAAACGGCCACGCCTGCTTCCGGGGATGAACATGCGACCGGCTTGCCGGCCGCGCGTACGCTGCCGACAGGCTTGTTCACACGCACACGACACGTGCCATCGAAGGCGGCACGAACTGAGGCCTCTGTGATCCGACCCTTTTGCCAGGATACGTCCACAACGTAGCCGCCGCGGGCCTTGAGTCCCTTCACATGACCTTCAGGCCAGGCTTTGGGCAAGGCGGGCAGCAAATGGATTTCGCCGTCGTGGCTCTGCACGAAAAGTTCAGCCATATCGAGGTACGTTTCAAGCGCGCGATAGCTAAGCTCGCCGTCTTCGAGGCGCGCACACATGGCCAGCTTGCACGGAAGGATGCCTCCAGAGCCGCGCAGCTCCATCGATTTGCGCGCCGCCGCGAAAAGTTCCGGCGTGCCACGCCGGGTGATCCGCGTGCCCCAGGCGAGTCCAACAAGATGGGAAATGTGGCGATGGGTAGGATCCTGTTCCGGATGTTCGTCGTACCATTCTAGAAGCTGGCCTTTGCTGCCGATTTTCAGCGGACGCAGCCGCGCCTGCGCCTGAAGCAACTTCTGCCGGAATTCTTCGTCGATACCGAGCGTGCGGCTCGCGGCAATGGTGTTCTTGAACAGCTCCCAGATAAGCGACAAGTCACACGCGCTGCCGATGGTGACGGAGACCGCTTTGCCGTTCGGCAACCGATACTTATTTTCCGGCGAGGTGGAGGGTGCCGTCACCAACGTGCCGCTCTTGGGGTCTTCGACCAGCCACGCGAGGGCGAACTCGGCCGCGCCTTTGAGAATCGGATAGGCGGTATCGCGCAGAAACGCGGTGTCGCCGTTGAATGCATAGTGGTTGTACAAGTTCTCGCAGAGCCACACACCGCCCATCTGGAAACAGGCCCAGACCGGATCGCCTTCGCCGAAACGGCCAACCGCGCCGGTGTGCCTCCAAAGGTCGGAGTTATGGTGCGCCATCCAGCCCGGCAGCCCATAGTTTATTTCTGCGGTCTTTCGTCCGTTGGCGGCTAGCCCTCGCATGAAATCGATGTAGGGCTCGGCGCATTCACTCAGGTTGGCGATCTCGACGCCTGAGTACTTCCTTTCAAGGTTCTCGTTTATCGTATAATTATCGCTCCACGGCGGACGAACCGAGTCGCTCCAGATGTCTATAAGTGTTGCCGGCTGGCCTCCAGATCGCGATGAGGCGATCAGCCTATAGCGCGAGTATTGGAAGCCGAGCGCGGCGCTCGCAGGTGTCAGATTTTCTTTTTTGGGAATCAACATGTCGTCCGAGGGGGCGTTCGTTGAACCGGAAACCCGCATCTCATGAGGTGTGCCGCCAAGCCGGATATCCACGCGGTTGAAAAGACTTTGATAATCCCTGACGTGTGTGTCCCGAAGCTGTTCAAAGGTCTTCTTTTCTGCGGCGTCAAGCCGGGTACGGGCCAGCGGGCGGGGATCGACACCGTCGCGGCTTGGCGACTTGTCGTAACCCGCAAAGCTTGTTGCCGCGCTCAGAAGCAATACCGCTTCGTCAGCCCCCTGTACGTGTACGCCGTCCTGATCAACCCAGGCCTTGCCGCCTTGGGCGCGAACCCGCAGATGACATTCGAAGGTCATCCCCGGCCCTGTCTCATCATCGGCATAAATGATCGCAGGATCAACATCCTCGTAGTTGGGTTCGGCATGGCGCGGAGCTTTGCCGCGGAGAATATACGTGCTACCCTCCACCTGTGTCCGATAGCGCAGGAGGCTGTCCATCCTGGCTACAAAACTCAGCCGGCCGGGAGCCGTGACCGATAGACGCACGGCGATGACCTTGTCGGGAAAGGAGGCGAGGAACTCGCGTCGGTAACGCACGTTCCCGAAACCGTACTCCACAGTTGCGAGAGCGGTCCGCAGGTCGAGCGTTCGCGAATAGCCCTTTGCGCCAGAGCCATCCTTTAAGACAACGCCCCGCTTATAACCCAAGATCGAACCGTGTTCGAATCGGATGTCGAGGTTTCCCATGGGCATGTAGGCCTGGGTGTAGGGGCCTTGCAGGCGGTGACAGAGTTTTTCCGCTGCTGGGACATCGCCCGAAAAAAGGGCTTTCCGAATTTCGGGCAGAGCCGCCTTGGCATCGGGATTGTTCCAGTTGGAAGGCTCGCCAGACCAGAGGGTCACCTCATTCAGTGCGAGGCGTTCGCGATCGACTCCACCAAAAATAGTTGCCCCCAGTTGTCCGTTGCCGATCGGGGTGCCATCGACGAGCGCCGCAGCAGGCAACGCGTTAGTGATCAGCAAGACACCGGACCCTGGTTCTTCAGCCGTTACCGACGTGAAGACGAAAGAAGTGACGCACACTATCAGAAGTGCGCCTAAGAAATTCTGTTTTCTCATCATCCTTATCCCCTGACTACTTTGAAAGCGTCTGACCGATCATTTCCGCGACTTGCTTACCGAGCAAGTCGTAACCGTCGCCATTAAAGTGGACGTCTTTCGGGTTCTGCACCTTCGCAAGATGTGGCGTGATGAAGGTAAACAGATCGTCAATCGCGACGCCCTGCTTGGCCATCACCTCGGCAGCGATGCGATTCTTCTCGACAATCTGCTCCGCCGCCTTGGGTCCGTCCTTGGTGTCCGCTGGCACCGGTGTGGTGCTGGCCCAGATGACTTTCGCGCCGGTTGCCTTCATGCGAGCGACCAGTGTCTCCAGCCGCTGCTGATAATCCGCAGGCGGTGTGGAGCGGTCATGTATCCCGAAGTTGAAATGGATGACGTCCCACTTCGCGCCTGCAAGCCAGATATCGAGCTTCTTCAACCCGTTAGCCGACGGGCCGCAGTTTTCCGGCGCGCGGTGGACATTCGCCTTTCCAGCCAGTGCCTTGCGTGCGGCGAGCGTGTAGCCGCGCGACACGGAATCACCGATCAGCAATACACGCGGCAGACCAGGCACGTCCTTGACATAGTCCCACGCCTGCGCGCTTCCCTTAACCCGCCCGTTCTTATAGAGTGGCAAATAGAAGCTGCCGAGGTTCTCCTGCAACACGCGCTCCCACGCCTGTTCCTCCGGCGGCAACTTGGCCACAAGTGCAACGTATTTCGCCTCGAGCTCCGCAACCGCAACGTTCTTCTTGTCAGCCGCTTCCTTGGCGTTCGTGGGCTCAGCTTTGGGCACGGGCTTATTGTCGGACGCTTGCAGGATGACCCAAGGTGCCCACAGCAGGACGGTGAGCACAACGGTTTTATGACACAGGGTGTTCATCTCTAATTTGCTCATAACTTTTTCCTTTTTTTATCGAGTCATTTTCTGATAGGGGTAATCGAAGGGTGCGGAGCGCAGAAGCTTGGGCTCAGAACCATTGACTCCGTAAACCTGATTCGGGCGGATAGCGAGTTGCCACCGGCCGCCACCGGCGCAAAGGGTGATCTGCTGCGCTTCCGGGTTAATCCCCACCACTTCGCATACCTTGCCGTTGACGTCCGTCACCACCCGCACCCCCGCCGTGCAGGTGAACAGCTCCCGGCCGTTGAGACTGCCACAGAGCTGCCCGTTTTTGCATGTCAGTTGATAGGTTTTGTCGTTCCAGCGCTGGGTATAAGCGAAGTCGTGCCCGCCGGGGCGCAGGCCGGAAAACCAGACCCGGTCCTCATCGATTTGGATCCCGTGGAGGTGCGCGGTGTACTCCAGAGCGGCCAGGATCAGCGGGCCGTAGTTGCCTGAAGGACAAGCGGTTGTGGGCTTGCCATCAATGACACCGACACCCCAGTCAAATGTGCCGCCATTGCGGGCCAGGACTTTGACCAATCTCTCGCCGATCAAGGACACCTCCGCGTAGTGTCCGTAGTTTTCGAGGGAGCGGATCGCGCGCTGCTGGCCCAGGCCGCAGCAGGCATTGGAGGACTGCCATTTTTTGTAAAAGGGCTCTTTGAGGGCATAGTATGACAAACCGAACGGAGTCCAAAAGTCATCCGGATTCAGCAAATGATAGCGAACAAATTCGTCGGCCATCTGCTGTGTGAACAGGCCGAAATACATGCCGCCCCAAAAATTACTACCCACGAGCACGTCCAGCCAATCGCCCGTACGCTCGCGGTCGTAACAGGCGTGCTTGTCGGGCCGCCACAGTTTCTCAATGACTCGCTGCCGTACCTGTTCGGCTTGTTGCCTCCAGAAGGCCTCGCGACCATTTCCAAGCTCATGGGCAATTTTGGCCAACGTGATCCGTCCATCATAACTGTACCCGTTAATAAGGATCGATGCGATGGGGACAAGGATCTCAGCAGGCGTGGGGGGCGGCAGCCCTTGCTGCTTGCGTTCACTCCAGTAATAAGCATACGCTGCAGGATCCTGGGGGCTGGGAAGGCCCGGCGTTCCAGGAGGCTGATCGAAAGCCCAGTGGGTTGGCGCACCCCGCGTGGTAAGCCGCGGGTCGCCATCTTCTCCCGTGTCCCACGTGCACCACGTCTCCAGCAGACCGTCGTGATTAGAGTCACGGGTTTTCCACAGATAAGCATCAAAGGCTTCCAATGTCGCATACAGCAGCTCCAGATATTTCCGATCTTTGCCGTTCCAGAAATACATCTTCCAAGCGGGCGTCGGAAAACAATAGCCCGAAAACTCTCGCTCTTCGGTCACAAGGCCCAATTCCGGCAGTTCCGTAAAATACGGCAGCCATTTGCCCTCTTTGAAATATCCTTTGCGGGCGCGCGCATCAGACCTGATGCAACCCGGGATGCGTCCGTCGGCCCGCTGGCAGAGCATGAAAATCAACTGGTTATTCAGCGCGACACGCAGATCGCGTTTGGCGTACATTTCCCCGCCCATGGGTTGCGTTTCGAGATAGACATGGGAAAACCCACCCCCTTCGACAAGAACCTTCATCCCAGGTGAAATCTCGTAAATATTCTCCGCCGCCTTAGCTTCGGCAGCGTCAAAGAATTTCTGTAATCCGGTATCACTGGTGCGGAAAACCACCCCGGATTCACCATGAACCCGTTTCGCGATTTCCGCCACCCCCGCCTTGGCAGTCTGGATCCTGTTCTCTAACCCATCCACGCCCGCAGTCACAAAGACCACCGCGGTTACAAGGACCGCCATATCTATCATTCTAACCATTATCTGATCTCCCCTCCGTTTTATTACTATCGAATTTTAAACTCTGTTCCCTGCCTACAGTTTTATCCATGAAACAAACTAAAACCACGAAAATTTCCAATTTTTCCTCTGCGACTCCCCGAGACCGTTTACAAAGATATAAAAACTCGACAATGTTTGAAGCATATAATGTCGCGGTTGAAAAGTCCAGCGGAAAGCCACAACTCTAATTATGGTTAAGCCCCTTCATACTTGTCCGTCATGATGTTCCATGGTAATATTTAAAAATGATGTGTCGCAGCGCGTATACCATTATGATCATTCTGTGGATAGGCATCGCTACTGGCGTAACAGCGGCGGAGCAGACCAACATCAACGCGCTATCGCTTCCACAGCTTAAGGCACGCTTATTCCAGATCGATGCGGACCTCGCACGCCTCGCGCGCTTTAGCTTGCACAGCGGTGTCGGCCCCATCGGTCACCGTTCTCAATCCTATACGAACAGTACGCACACGGAATGGGTTCAAATTGATCTGGGCGGTGACATGCCGTTCGATGAAATCGTGATTGTTCCCTCCATCTGCCATGATATGAAACGCGGTTTTCTTGCCGATGCTTTCCCGGTGGAGTTCCGCATCCTTGCAGGCCAGGGAACAAACACTCAGGGCAGCGTGCTGGCCTCCTTCGGACTGCAAGACCATCTTCTTCCGCGTATCGCCCCAGTCGTCATCCCCTGCCCCTCCACCACAGCATCATGGGTCCGCCTGGAGGCCACCAGGCTTTCGCCCCGTGCTTTTGACGGACAGAACAGCTTGGAACTCGCCGAACTCATGGTTTTCAACAGGCAGGATAATATTGCCCTGAAAAAACCAGTTCAGAGTTCTTCCACCTCCTCCTGTGTCTACAGCACAGCGCGGCATCTCTCTTATATCGTGGACGGCTTTCTACCCTACCTTATGCACTCGGGTCAGGGAAAACAGAGCATCGCGTATGTCAGTCAGCCGCTAAGCGAAGCACGTCCGTCGTTTACACTCGACCTTGGAATCCCCTACCTTCTTGACTGTGTCAATCTACATGCAGTTGAGGTGGACGATGTCTTTCCCCAGTCCCTACCCTACGATTTTTGCTTGCCCACCCACATCATAATCGAAGGAGCCACCCAGCCCGATTTTACAGATTCCATAACCCTTACAACCTTTTTAAGCCAATCCCCGTATGATCGAAACCCCCTCATTATGTTACGCTTTCCAGAGACCCGTTGCCGCTATGTCCGACTGACCTCTCTCAAACCTTACAGTAATAAAAACGACGTCAACGGCAAGACTCCCATTGGCTTTGCGGAGATCGAGATTTTCTCCAAAGGCACGAATGTCGCCTTAGGTAAAGTGTTCAATGTCAGTTTTAAGCAGGACAAGGGCAATCGTTCCCTGAGCGCCCTCACTGATGGAGCTAATTTTTTTGGAACGATCCTGCCCACGAGGGAGTGGATGGAGCAACTGGCTCAGCGTCATGACCGTGAGACCGAACGTGTCGTCATCGCGGCAGAACTGAATCACCGTTATACCCGCCAAAATGTAATCCTGCAACGGATGATCTGGCTGGCCGCCTTGCTCATCGTCGGACTTGTCTTTACCGTTTTGGTTGATCGGTTGCTGCGCATGCGGCAAGCAGCCCGGATCAAAGAGCGTCTGGCTGCAGACCTGCACGACGAACTCGGTGCCAACCTGCATACCATTGGCTTGCTCAGTGATCTCGCAGAGGACGCAAAGGAGACCACAGAAGAACGCTCGATATGGCATCAACGCATCCGGGCGATCACCGAGAGAAGCGGGATGGCGGTGCGTCACTGTTCAAATATGCTACAAGCCGACGGTATTTACACCGCGCTCGTTCCAGATATGAAACGGACCTCCGAACGGATCATGGCTAAGTTTGACCAGAACATTATTATTGAGGGCGAGGAGTATATCCGACAACTGAAGCCGAGCACCTGTTTCGACTTGCTCCTCTTCTACAAGGAGTGTCTCGTCAACATCAGCCGCCATTCCGGTGCCACCCAGTTTCACACCGAGCTGACAGCTACCGAAAAAGAGCTCTGCCTGTCTGTCACAGACAATGGACGCGGACTCGCGGAATCAGGTGCGAAACGCATTCCCGCTTCCCTTTCTCGCAGAGCGCGATTACTGGGTGCCACGATCCGTGTCGAAAACCCCATCACCGGCGGAACCTGTATTACCCTCTGCCTGAAAACAAGACGCTGGGGTTATCCCCGTAAATAGGAGCACTTTGTGATGAACAAAATTCGTATTGTCCTCATCGAAGATCACCCCGAGTATCGGGAGGTCGTGGAACTGGCACTGGGGAAAGAGCCGGACATGGATTTGGCTCGTCCCTTCGGAACCGCCGAAATGGCCTTGCGCAGTCTACAGGACAATCCGGGGCGTCATAGCCCTGACATCGTCCTCCTGGATCTCAACCTGCCAGGCATAGGCGGACTAGACGCAATCCCACTGCTCGCCGCAACCGTTCCCAAGGCGAAAATAATTATTCTCACCCAGTCCAACAAAGAGGCCGATGTGCTACGCGCTATAACCCTCGGAGCATCGGGCTATCTCCTGAAGGGCTCCTCGCGCAAACAGATTACGGACGGCATTCGAACCGTCATGGCCGGTGGCGCGACGCTCGATGCGGGTGTGGCACGGTTCGTTCTCACAACCCTGCAAGGGAAACTCCCCAAAGAGCCAACCGGGCCGCAACTTTCTAAGCGTGAATTGGACGTGCTCGCACTGCTGGCTGAAGGCCTTGCTCATAAAGAGATTGCCTCCCGACTTGACATCAGTACCACAACAGTGGTCACCCACATCAACCACATTTACGAGAAGCTCAATGTGCCGAATGCACCAGCCGCTATCAACAAGGCCCATCGCTTCGGCCTGTTTCAATCCGAGCCATCCTGAGTGCTTATTGAGCTGGGCTGAGACGCACGGCTTCTAGACTCGCCTTGTCGCGATTACCCTCAACAAGCGAGACGGTGATCGTGTGTTTTCCTGGCTTGTTGAATGTCAACAATCCCATCGGATAAGCGTGATAGACGGGTGAGGCGTTCTGTTGATTTTGCAACTTGATGCCTTCATCTGTTTCAAGTCGCCAAGCGAGCCGATCTTCGCCCTTGTAGGTCAGTTCCACCCGGTAATCGCCTGCTTCGCAGACCTCCACTGTCCAGACCGCTTTGCCAGCGTTGCTCCACTGTCCCGCCTGACAGGAAAACTTCCATTCACCAAATTTTTCCATCCAGTGTATTTCCTTTTTGTCAGCACCGCTCACCTCTGCGAATTCGACCAGCAATTTGACCGGCATATTGGGGTGGATGCCTAATGTAGAGTCGACCTTGGCTTGCTCTTTCAGTTTCAGCGCCACGACTGCGGCGGGACAGTCCGGCATGGCGGGCGGCAGATGCAGTTCCGTCCAGGTTCCATGCGCCTTCCACGTGACAGGTTGGAGTTTGCCTCCGACCACCACACCTGCAGCCGCGATCTCTGTCTTCAGGCCAGGCAACATCAGCCTTCCGTCAATGGGCCAGTCAAACACCACAAGGTTCAGTGTGTTACCGACCGTTGTGATATCCCCCCAAGGCATGGCATAACCCCATGGCGATGGCCCTGCGGAATAGATGACCTGCGGGTAACGTTGGATCCACTCGCCTGTTTTCCTGAGATACTTCGCAGCCTGAGACGGCACGCGGCCTTTGCCATCAGGACCAATATTCAGAAGGTATGTTCCGCCACGGCCCACAGTCGAGACCAGCCGATGCAGGATCTCTTTGGCATCCTTCCAATTATGATCATACCAAGCATAAGACCAGGAATCATTCGTGGTGTCGCAGGTCTCCCACAGCCCCTCAATGTTCCGGGGTGGTACTTCCATATCGCCTTTGCTCTCATAGTCGCCCATGCCATGACCGATGCGGCTACACAACATCGCTTTTGGCTGCAACTTGCGCACCAGCTCAGCCTGCTCCATCACGAGCTCTTTCGGCATGTTACCTGGTGTGTCGAACCAGACAAAGTTAAGCGGACCGTACTGCGTACAAATTTCTTTCACCTGCGGATAACACTTCGCTCTGAAATACTGCTCGAACGTGGCGGCACTACCATCCGGGTTGGTCTTCGGTCCCCCAGAACCCCCTGGCGCGGTCCAGTCCTGATTGTGCGAGTAGTAGAAGCCAAACCCCAGCCCCTCCTCCCTGCAGGCAGCGGCCAGCTCCTTCATCGGGTCGCGGCCAAAGGGCGTCGCATCCACAATATTGAACGGATGGGCTGACTTGAACATCGCAAACCCCTCGTGGTGCTTGGAAGTGATGATAATCCACTTCATCCCAGCATCTTTGGCAAGTTTCGCGATCTCGCGAGCATTGAATTCGTTAGGATTAAACTCCTTGGCCAAGGCCATGTAATCAGCCTCCGAAATATTCATTTGGCGCTTGATCCATTCGCCAATGCCGTAGAACGTCTGCCCGCGCCATTGACCGCCGAGATGGGAGAAAAGTCCCCAATGAATAAACATACCGTAATTTCCATCGCGGAAGAGCGCGGCGCGATCAGTTTGTTCGATTCCTGCTTTTACCTTGGAATCTCCCCACATCTGGTCCATCGACTCGTTGGCACGTGTTGTGGTAACAAGCATGAAGAATAGGCCGCACATGATCCGATCAACATTTGCCATCATACTGTTTGATCTCATATTTCTCTCCTTCACTGTTGTAATTCTGTTTCTAAGCTGTTGAGAAGCCGAACCGGACCCAGGAGTCCCGATTCCAGCAAGGGAGATTCCGCTGTATAAAATTTATAAAAGCACCAAGTCACGCGCTCGTTCTCTGGAAGTTTCTGATCCCCGATCAAACGGTTTGGCCAGAGATTGGTAATCCGGATCTCGATCTTATTTTTTCCAGCCTGAAGCGCCGAAGTGATTTCAGCGCAGAACGGTTTTTTCCATAAGACACCTATCGATTTTTCATTCACGAAAAGTTCGACCACATTTTTTACACGTCCTAAATCCAGATAGACTCTTTGTCCGGACTTCAGAAGATTTTTTTCAACCATGATTGTTTTTGTATACGTGGCGGTTCCCGAAAAATATTTGACTCCGTCAACGGGATGTTCGGTCCATGAGATCAACCGATCAAAAGTGATTGCTTCTGCAGGTGCACGCCGACCTGCTTGGAACGTAACCTTCCAGGGCCCTTCCAGCGCAATAGGCGTGAACACGTCATGAGAAACGACTTGCTGCTTGGAGACTAACACCAACTTGGTGGCAGAGGCTGGCTGACGGAATACCACAAAAAATGCCTCCGAGGGGTTAAAACGAAGGGTCACTGCGGTCCTGCCGCCTTCAATTTTGTAAACAGGCGCCAAAGAAATTTTGCCTGTCTCCGGATGCCAGATTTCTGGAACCTTTCCTGTGCACCGGAAATAAAGCGTTGTTTTTTCCACGCGATCTTGCTGGTTACACACATAGTAGAGATCCGTACTCCCTAGCTTCCGATGGATATAGCGCAGGTCCGCGTCGGCTTTGTCGCTGACCGCTTCGAAGTCCGGCATGAGGGTATCGTTTTTTAAGATGGCTTCAAAGGAGGCATTGTCAAGGACGCGGCCCTTGCCGCTCTTTTTCTCTGCTGGCGCGGGGACCGCAGGCCACAGCTCGTTAGCCATCCATTGAATCTGACGATCCGCTTCTGGAAAGTTGGCCAACGACGGCGAACGCGAGGGCTTGGTGCCGACCACAGTCGCCCCGGCCTTGACCAGTTCACTTATTTTCTGTAACGCATGCACCGTGAGCTGAGCACTCTCCGGCATCACGAGGTACGCGTAGCTCATTCCATCCGGTAGAACCACGCGCCCCTCTTTCACAACCATTTTATTCAGGCTTGTCCAATCGCAGCAATCATAGTCATAGCCCGCTGGTAATATTGGCTTCATGCGTTTTCTCGGATCAATGACCTTGGGGACATAATACCAAACCGAGTTGGGCGCATCTTCCCCGTAGAAATAACAGACATCGGCGACAAAGAGACCTTGACGGAGCATATATTGGCAACGGGTGATATACTGGATCCAGTCGCGCCCCTGTTCCCACCACGTCAATGTGCGATCAAAATTCAATCCGAACTGTCCGAGCGTCATGCCTGGAACCCGCTCGTCGGGCTGATGCACATAGCGATGGAAAACCATCTCATTCATTCCCAGACAGAATTGACGGTCGCCGATCGGTTTAAGTTGCTCTGGATCCATCTGCCAGCCATCCGCATATCCGAAGGCCGTAAAAGCTTCACACGATGTGATGGTCTTGCCATAAATGTGCGCCCCCACCGCAGCCTCTTTCGTGTTGTCGCTTCCACCTAAACCCAAATACCGATTGGGTCCTGGTTTCGCCTCGATCCAGAACTCGCCCTGAGGAACGTCCATGAGTCCCAGACATTGAAGTCCGTCGGCGATGGCGGGGATGCCGATGCCCGGCGCTTCGCCGTCCAGCAGGATGTCGTGCGCATGACAGAAATCACGAAAGGTGCCATAGAAATTCTCTGCATAAAGATCAGCGATCGTGCGTCGATAATCCCAGAGAAACCGCTCGGTCCGGTCAACGCTGTCAACAATCCGTCCTGTAACAACCAAGAGCCAGCTCATACAGTCATAGCCTCGGTGTTTTTGGAACTCGCCGGAAAAATCCTGCGTCCACGTCTGGGCCCCGCACTCCCAACTATCGATGTTGATCGTGATCCGCACTTTATCATTCCACTTCTTATACTGTTCGAGAACCTGTCCGACCAAACCCTTGTTCAAGTGCTTCAGGATTGCCGTCCGGCTCATCTTGTCCGCCTCAAGTCCCGGCGGATTCTTATCCGTGGGATGATCAGGAACCATGCGCTTGCCTGTTGAGGTGTGACCGAATCGGATGATCGTCCAGTTTCCTTCAGGGAGTTTACAACGCACCTTTCCGGAAGCATCCGTATGCGCTGTTAAATCGATGATTCTCTTACTGTCGATCGTCTGCTCTGCCGGGACAGCAAAGGGCGTTGAAACGAAGACTGTCGGATGGTTGCTGGAACGCGCGGCTTTAAAGTTGGCTCCCTTCAATCGGGCGCCACCTAGACTCAACTCATTCAGGGTAAACGCATGATTCTTTGGAGCGCTAAACTCCACTTTAAAAAAGCGGGAGGCGATTTCAGAAAATCCATCGGAGAGGACTTTTGACCCTGACAGACTGAAAGCTGTTCGGCTGTGCAGAGAACAGATGCTCTGCCATTTTATTCCATCCGTGCTCGACAATAGACTAACCGCGATAGAAGGATGGACGTTATGCCCCTCGGATAAATAAAGCTGTAAAGAAGAAGCCTTCTTCGGCGCATCGAATTCTAATTGAATGGATTGTTTTTCGTCGACTGCACGAATGCTCTCTCCTGTTGCCGGATTTCCATCGATGAGCGTGGCGGTTTTCAGACCCGGGATATCCGAACTGATTTTCGGATTAAAGGAAGCAAGCGAAAGCTCGTCACCCGGAATTGTCGGAAAAGCAACCACGTTCAAATCGCAATAATAATCTTCTACGATCTCTGGTTGCGGAAGTTGGAGTGTGCCTTCAAAAGGCCCTTTCTGAAGGGTTTCACTCCAGACGAGTTTTTGCATGGAGAGTTCAGGCGTGATCCACGGTCCGCCCGCGCCCGAGCATCCAATGGCATTGGAGAAGCCGACAATCAATCCCAGCCGTTTCGCCTCCTTCTCAGCATGCGCCACAGCATCAAACCACTCGGGCGATAAGTATTTCACATCGCCAAAGGGTCCACCCTGTGGCATGGTCGTGATCTGCGCGCCTTTCAGGCCGATCCGCTTCATGGCCTCCAGATCTTTAGTAATCCCCTCCTTGGAAACATTGTTGCTGATCCAGTGCCACCAGGTCCTCGGCCTGCTCTCGCTTGGAGGATTCAAAAACTCTTTTTCAAGAGTCTGTTGATCGCGCGTACCATTTTTAGACGGGTTCTGCGACAATGTCCTCTCAGCCCCGAAACAGGCAACCCCCAGCCATCCCATTAATACAATCTGTCTCATACTATCCTCTCGTCGATAACTATTAGTCGTTACAAAAATCTGACCAATGTCCCATTCTTCAAGAGAAGCAGCACGAGTTCACCGTCACGGTAAACCGTCTTCACCCAATAGCCCGTCGGTAGAGATGGCTTATTGTTAATGTCCTTAAACTGTGTAGATCCCAGTCCATTCGCAAGCACATACGAACCTACTGGCAAGAATCCCTGCACATCTAATGCAAGCGTCAGATCGGAAAGCGTGGCTGTTCCTGAAACAGTGATGAGGTCATTCGTCGACGCAGACACATGGCAACAAATCGTTCCAGTGCCCGTCAGCGTCGCGCCAGTCGCTACCGTGATGTTGGCATTCGTGAGTGCGCCGTTCACGCTCAGCGTACCGTTGGAGACTCCTGTCGATCCACTGTAGGTGCTTGTGCCGGAGAGCGTCAGCGTGCCGCTGCCGATCTTGGTCAACGACAGGATACCGGCAGTGTTCTTAATAACGCCGGCGAAGGTATTGGTCGTACCCGTCGCGTCGTTGTCGCCGACAGTCAAAGTCGGCGAACCGCTGACACCGTCCACGATGCCACTACCGGAAAGACCATTGATGGTTTCACTGAAGCCGCCCAAGTTGAAGGTACCGTTGTTGATCAAATTACCCTTGCCGGTACCATTGGGAATCTGGTTGGCCGCACCGAGCGTCAACGTTTCCTTGACGCTGCTTATAATTGTGTCACCCGCATAGGAGTTCGTGTTCACGAGTGATGTGTTGGCCATAGTGATGGAGAGCCCAGTACCCGCGCTGGCTGAAAGCATCACGCCAAAGTTTCCAGAAATCGAACCGTTCAAGATGAACGATCCTGTGCCGCCATTGTTGCGGAAAGTAGCGTTCGCCAGATTTGCAGTGAGTGTTCCATTGATGACATTGCCCGTGGTATCAACCCGGAAAGTCCCAGCGGCATCGGAGTTGCCAAGCGCGCTGTTGACCACAATGGCGTTATTGATCGTACTCGCGCCCATTAACAAAAGCTGCGAATAGTCATTGGCAGCCGCTCCGAGGATGATCGCCCCAGTACCGAATTGACCGCTGGTCAGTGCACCGGGGGTTCCCACCCCAATCGTCCTCCAACTCAGGAGAATACGGGTATTACTTCCAACGCCAAAGCCAAGGGTCGTTCCACCTGAAAAGGTGTTGCCGGTGTTAGTGAGATCAATACCCTGGTTGTTATTAACTTGGAGTCCCAAATTACCGGTGAATAACTGTGCGGTCGAGCCCATCGTCATGATTTTCAAAGTGGCGGTGCTTCCGCTGTTCGTGATCGTGCCGGTGGCGGTAGACAAACTTTGGATGGTGTTATTAAAACCGCCCAGATCCAGCGTGGCACCTGCCGCGACGCTGAACGCGCTGTTGGCGCTGAACCCAGAGGTACTGCCTGCTTTGAGCGTGCCAGAACTGATCGTCGTCGCGCCAGAGTAGGTGTTGGTGCCTCCAAGTATGGAGGTGCCCGAACTGCTTTGGGTGAACGTGTTTGTACCCGCAATCACACCCGAGGCCGCTTCAGTGAATACGGCACTGTTATTTACGATGATGCTGGAGTTGGTGTCCTGCCCCGTCAAATTTAATGTGCCTTCACTGACCGAGGTGACACCTTTGTAGGTGTTGTTGCCCGAGAGGGTAAGAATACCAGGTCCTGTTTTGGTCAAGCTGGTGCCCGCACCCGCCAAAACTGAACTGATGGCATTACTCGTATTGTTGACACTGATGGCTCCATCAGCAGGGAAGGTGATGATGCCGCCGGAGAGGGTGATGACCCCCGATCCGGTTGCAAAGGTCATATTCCCGTTTGTCACCACACCGCTGACCGTAATAGTGCCCGTCCCAAGACCGGTCCCACCATTGCCGAAGCTAACAGGGTCGTTCAACGTGGTGGTTTTGTCTATGGGGAGCGTACTTCCGGTTCCGTCCCAGCTCCACCCCTGCGTAAAATTGCCGATTGTCGGAGACGCCCAGATGCCTGCCGCCGTACCAAACCCCTCAGTGGCTCCGTTGTTGTCCCAGCACATAGCCGTGGCGCTAATCACAAGGTTAAGCGTGTTACCCGAAACACTCAGGCTCCCCGTAGCTCCAGCAGGCAGCGACGCGGTCAAGTTAGCCGTCGTCGGAACCGTCCCGGACGTAGAACCCCAGGTCATCAGTGGATAGGTGCCCGATGCCAAACCAGAGTTGACGACAACATAAACCGTGGGAGTGGCGGTGAAAGCGGCAGCTCCGGTAATCTTGAGTGGACTTACCGTCGTGCTGGGCGTGAATGAGCCGAAGGTAAACTCCAAGACGCCAGCGGAGCTAACCGTCAGGGCGGCATTGGTCCACGCTTTGGTATTGTCCGTGATAGATACGCTGTTGGTCGCCGTCGTTGCATTCAGGATCACCGTCGAATTCGTGCATCCGCCGCCGACTACCCCTTGCAACCTGCCCGCGTTAATGGTCGTGTTGCCGCCGTAGGTGTTCACACCGGAGAGTGCCAACGTGCCGTTGCCAGTCTTGATCAGCGCCAAGGTGCCGCCGCTGTTTTTGATCACGCCTGAGTAGGTGCTGGTCGCGTCGTTGTCACCGACGGTCAAGGTCGGTGTGCCGCTGACACCGTCCACAATGCCACTACCAGAGAGGCCGTTAATAGTTTCACTGAAACCGCCCATGCTGAAGGTACCGCCTGTGATTACCACATTTCCTTTGCCGGACCCATTGGGAATCTGATTTGCCGCACCGAGTATCAAGGTTTCCTTGACGCTACTAATAGTTGTATCTCCCGCATAGCTGTTCACAGTTCCCGTGTTTGCTAGGGTAACGTTTAACGAAGTTGCGCTGGCAGCACTGGTTAAAAGTGTCAAGCCCGAGTTTCCAAAGATTGTGTTATTCAAGGAGATCGCACCAGCGCCACTGCCATTATTACGGAATTGGATGGCCGCCAGATTAGCGTTTATCGTTCCATTGATGATGTCGCCCGTAGTGTCAATACGAAAAGCCCCAACATCAGAACCGCCTTGTCCAAGCGTGGTGTTTACTACAAAAGCGTTATTGACCGTGCCCGCGAATTGGAACATGAACTGCGACAAGTCCGTGGTGTTCACGCCAAGAGTGATCGCCCCTGTACCGAATTTGCCACTAGTAAGGGCGCCAGGAGTGCCGGAACCGATCGTGCCGCCACCAAAGAGAACCCGAGTGTTGCCGCCGCTACCGTTGCCAAGGATCGTCCCACCTGAATAGGTGTTTCCAGCGTTGGCGAACGCGATTGTATTATTAGCCCCAGTAATCTGGACAGCCAAACTGCCAGTGAACAAATGTGACAACAACGTGCTGGACCCTAGAGCACTCGAGACTTTCAGCGTGGCGGAACCTGTACTGTTGGTGATGATGCTCGTGGCGGTGTCGGTACCCAGGCTCTTGATGGTGTTATTATAGCCGCCCAGATCCAGAAAGGCACCTGCCGCAACGCTGAACGCGCTGTTGGCGCTGAGTCCTGTGATGCTGCCTGCCTTGAGTGTACCCGCACTGATCGTCGTCGCGCCAGCGTAAGTATTATTACCAGAGAGAACCTGTGTGCCGGAGCCCTTCTTCACAAGACTGATGGCACCTGCGGCACCTATATCGTTGAATGCACCGCTGAACGTATTACTTGCCGTCGAGCTGCCGTTATCAATCGTCAAGGTTAGAGGCGTACTGGTCGCGCTGTTGGTGACGGAACCACCGCCACCGCTACCATCGGCCAGAGACGCGATGATTTGGGTGGTGCCATAGAGGTCGAGCTTTGCACCGTTGGCAATCTGCAACGTCGTAGCAGACGGCAGAATATTGACAGCACCAAGCCACTTGGCAGAGAGGTAACTCTCAACCACTTGCCGATCAGAGGTACTAAGAGCATTGGTATAAATGAGTAGCTCGCCGATGCTACCGTTCAGATAACGCTGCATCGTTCCGCTAGACCAAGCACCAATATTGAACGAACTCATATTCTTGGTCACATTTGCTCCATCGCTGAAGGTGCCGTTGGCGGTGCCGTTCAAATAAAAGCTCTTTGCTCCGTTAGCGTCTATGATCTCGTCAAGTACTGCTGAGGTGGTCTGAAGGCTGGCGTTGCCCGTCCGGTCCGAACTCGGGTTGAGAGAGTATTGAAATTTCGAAGAGCCCTGCATGATTCCCATGCTCCCGCTGGTCCACCCCGGAGTATCCAGATAAGCTGCTAAGTTGACGATTGAGGTGTCCTTATGGACAATGAAAATACTGAGGTTCACGCTCGAACCGTTCACAATCCCTCCGGATAAATACTGGCTACCCGTGAAATTAAGGGCCTGAAGACCGTTGATCGTCGTCAGGGTCGGTCCGGTTGTCGTGCCACCAGTGGCATTGTTGCCTTTGCCACTCTGGTCGGTCCAGCTCGTGACCTTGCCACTGCTGTTGGTGGTAACACCCTTGGTGGCGTCCAACCATAAGACAGAGCCAGCGACCGGTGGAGCGATCACCGCATTCACACCCGCCAATTTCAATGTACCTTGACTGATAACCGTCTCGCCAGAATACGTGTTAATCGCGCCCATCGTCAACGCTCCGGTGCCAGCCTTCGTCAACGGGCCGCCGACAATAATAGAGTTAATGGTGTCTGCTGAATTGTTGACAGTGATGGTGGGTGTCGTCCCTCCCAGTGTAATGGTATTTCCAACTGTGCCTAATACAATTGGGGTGG
The DNA here is from genome assembly GCA_037133395.1 of bacterium. Taxonomy (GTDB): domain Bacteria; phylum Verrucomicrobiota; class Kiritimatiellia; order RFP12; family UBA1067; genus CAIZQW01. The sequence goes on from JBAXOG010000083.1 coordinate 18,184, forward strand.
TCTGGCCAGCACCGAACGTGATGCTGTTGACCGTGACGCCGGATGCTGCGACACCTACATTGGTAGAAGCACCGGACAAGGCGAGCGTTGCAGTGCCAAAATTGACGCCGTCACCAGTGGTGATGGTCGTAAGGGCGGTGGCTGAAGCACCCGTGATATCGGTACTCCAGAATGCGCTCGTGCCCCACGTGCCAGCCGTGTTACCAAATCCGCCGGTGATCCCGTCGGTGTCCCAGTAGTAGGTTGCCGCTTGCGCGGCTCCGCAAACCATCATGACTCCGACTAATGCTGAAGCCATCATCGCACGATATGTGTATGTTTTCATGTGTTCATTCCTTTGCTATGCGTCTGTTTCTTAAAGACCTTTCATCAAAAGTACTGATATCATACCACAATCTGTCAGCATACCAATATCCTCATTTTAGAGGATGGCAGGCACTTGAATATCCAATCATCAACACGGAATGATCAATAGCCTTCGGAAATGCGGTCTTCCTCCTTGGCTATTGGATATTTCTTATTGAAAATCCCCACCACGAAGGTCACGAAGGGGACCCAGTTTCTTCCTTCCAAGCTTCGTGTTCTTCGTGGTAAAATCCTTGCATGCAACTTCAGTGAATATCTTTTCGACGGGTTTCAGGGGTGACTTTCAAATCAATGACTTCGCCATTAACCACTCGTCCTTCGACAATGGTTTGATATGGGGCGTGAAGTTTGAAAGAGGCGTTCCACTCTTTCGGCCAAGCCGGCAGCAGATGAATGGCTTTGCCGTCTGTCTGCATGAGCATGCGCTGAAGCGTATTGACGATGACGGAACCATTGCACTGATCAGGTATCCAATCAAAGTTCGGCCCCCAGAAGGCTGGAAAACGACTATCCGGGCGCTTCGCCTTTTCAACGGTACCCCCCATGAGATTTTCCGTAGTCACGTTCTGAACCAGATAGGTCTTCGCCTGGTCGGTCAGCCCCAGCATGGCGGCTTGAATCGCATCCTGCTGCCAACCTCCCGTGCGTTTGTTATCGCGTCGCGCAAACGTTTCCCGTCCGATTTCCAGACCGAGTTTCCCAACCGCATAGATCGGATATGGAAAAATCGCATACAGTTCACCGTTTTCAGCGTTCCTCTTGTTGGAGTATATGTGCGCTGGTTTCAGCCATTTTTTGCCGGCTTCCTCTGCCATGGGAAGTTCCTTTAACTCGCCAAGAAGGCGATGCCAGCGCGTTCGCTGTTCAACGGTCGTCAGCGGTTCAGGCAATTCCAGCAGTCCAGCCAGCACGGTCCGCAGGCCAGCGAGGATGGGAAGCGGATCCTCCGCGTCATGCCAGGTTTCAATCACCTGCGCGGGTGCAATGTGAAGTAGTCCATCTTCGGTGCGTTTATAATGCTGATCGTAGAAGATCACTACTTGATCCGTAATGGGCAACAAGGTGTCACGCACGAAAACCGCATCCTCGGTATGCTGGTAATAGGCCAAGAGCATGGTGGACAACTCCAACCCGCTATCCCAGTAGTACTTCATATAGGTGCAGGTCGGGTAGAAGCCCGGATTGTCTTTGCCAAAGTCACACTCCCGATTGAGTCCCCATATCTGCGTGGTCTCTGAGAAGAACACTCCCGCATGGCCAAAATAGCGGCGTGTCCGTTCTTTCAGAAGCGGCAGCATATTCCGATACATGTTGAAAAGCGGGGCCATCTGGTCAAAGTCCCCGGAAGCCAGCATAGGCCAGTAGATTAAGCGGGTGTTCTGGAACCAGTAGGGACCTCCCCAGCGACGATAGTCGGGGCCACAATACTGGCCCTCTGCAAATTTCCAATAAACATCCATACCATCCACGGTAAACAGGGAGCCGTTAAACTTGATGGGGTAGTTTCCACGTCCGGCACAGGCCTGAACCCAGCGCTGAAGCTGGTAGGCCAAACCGGTCGCCACAGCATCTGGCGTCCCTGAAACATCAATAGTGCTTCTGTCCCAAAAGGCCTGCCACCATTGCATATGAGCCTGCCAGGCTTGTTCAGACGGAACCGCGTCCACACGCTTTCGCTGTTGCTCAAGTTGAGTCAGCCACTCCTCCGGCGTTTTTGTTTGTGCCGTCAGTGCATGGATGCTCACGTGTATCTTCTCGGCAGGCGCGGAGGTCACCAGCGTTTGTTTGTCTTTGGCCTTCAGCCCTTCGCCTGCAATCAAGGCGCCAAAGGTGCGATTCATGAGCGGATCTTGAAACTGACCTACAATATCTCCCAGATGCTGACCCTTGAACGAATCAGCAAAGATGCTGTGCACATTCCGCTGATACCACCGGACGGTCTGCCCATCCGACGCCAGAATCACATCTTTTTGAGCACCCCCTTGAAGCCATTTTCCTTCCGCCCGCCAGCTCTCCAGCGCGATTTCAGCCGTGCAAGCTACCGAGCTTTGGATATCAACATGAACCACTGGGCGATTCGCATCGATCCAGAAACGGACGGATCGTTTCTGACCAGCAACAGACGCGTCAATAGTGATGCTTCCCGTCTTCAGATCCAATGCTTGCCGAAACTCTGAACCCTCGTGGAAGAGCGGTTTGTCAAGACGGACACGAATCCGTCCCAGTTTCACCAATTCCGGATCAGGTCTACCGCCAGTCCAAGCATCGCTCTTTGAAAGATAGAAAATCACTAGCATCCCATAGGGGATGAAAACAGGCACTCCGCCCCCTTTCCCCCATTG
>JBAXOG010000084.1:0-20855 GCA_037133395.1 bacterium
CCCCGGTATGCTCGACGAGCCCTATTTACCGGGTTTTTTAACCGGACAGTAGTGATATGGTTCAATGGGATCGCGTTCATTGGTTGCATCCGTTGGTCTGGTATGTCGGTTTGGCGGGTTTATTAGTGGTATGGGGAAGGATGCTTCGGCCTCGTTATGGACAGATTTTTATTATTTGTATTTTGATCTTCCAGGGGGCAATTCTTTTGGGGCATGCAGACTACATACAAAGCGCATTGTCAAAGAACCCAAGTTGGAGGGAGTTTTATGCTACCGAGCAATTTGAAACGATTCGCAATTTTATCGATAAACCAGTTGATAAATATCGCGTTGTAAGCCTCGGCTTGTATCCAAGTATTGCACTTTATAACGGTTTTTATTGCTTAGACGGTTACTGCGTTAATTACAGTCTGAACTACAAGAGAAACTTCAGAAGAGTCATTTCCGGAGAACTTGAAAAAAGCGAAAATCTTCAAAGTTATTTTGACAATTGGGGAAGTCGTTGTTATTTATTTTCCAATGAAGTTGGAAAAAATTTTCTTCAAACAAAGACGAAAGCAATAAGTATAACAAAGTTAGATTTGGACCTTAATATGTTTGTACAAATGGGTGGCCAGTATATTATTTCGGCGGTGGAGATTAAAAACCCACAAAAATCGGGATTGAAGTTGTTGAAAGTGTTTGATGATCCTCAATCGGCTTGGCGGATTTGGCTTTACGCACCCTTATCTGACGTTGGAGCGGAAAAGCTTGGTGCGTGAGTGAACGAACTGACGGCGATGAAAACAGCAGCGAAAGGAGTTTTTTATGCTTACTGATAATGTGATATTGGTAACGGGGGGAACGGGCTCATTTGGCAACACGTTTGTTCCAATGACACTGGCAAAGTATAATCCCCGAAAAATCATCATCTATAGTCGCGATGAGATGAAGCAATGGGAAATGGCTAAGAAATTTGCCAATGATCCTCGCATCCGATTCTTTATTGGCGATGTCAGGGACAAGGATCGTCTTTATCGCGCCTTGGAAGGTGTCGATTATGTCGTTCATGCGGCAGCGACGAAGATTGTGCCGACTGCTGAGTACAATCCATTCGAATGTGTCAAAACCAACATCAACGGAGCGATGAATCTGATTGATGCCTGTATCGACAAAAAGATCAAACGTGTTGTAGCACTTTCCACTGACAAAGCATCAAGTCCGATCAACCTTTATGGAGCCACAAAGCTGGCGTCGGATAAACTGTTCATTGCGGGCAACTCTTACGCGGGAGCACAGAACACTCGTTTTGCCGTTGTTAGATATGGCAACGTCATGGGGTCGCGCGGATCAGTTATTCCTTTCTTTATGACACAAATTGAAAAAGGTGTGATGCCGATTACCGATAGCCGGATGACACGTTTTATGATCAGCCTTGAGCAAGGCGTCGATTTGGTCTGGCATGCGTTCAAGGACATGGAGGGAGGAGAGATCTATGTGAAGAAGATCCCTTCCATGAAGGTTGTCGATATCGCTAGCGCTGTATCCCCAGATGCCAGCCAAGAAATAATTGGTATTCGCCCCGGAGAAAAGCTACATGAACAGATGATCTCACCTGAGGATTCATACTATACCTACGAATATCCTGAACACTTCAAGATACTTCCCGCGATTCATAATTGGTGTAAAGATGGATTGCGAATCAAGGATGGTAAAAAGGTCAAAGAAGAGTTCAGTTATACGTCGGATAACAACGCGGAATGGATGTCTATTGAAGAATTACAGCGTTGGATTGGATTAAATCGCACAAAGATTGGTTGTGTGTGATTAAATTGCACCTCACTCCTTTTTTTGTCATTTTGGAAAGGCAAATGTTGGAGATCAGGAAAATGTGTTTGTGAGATTACTTGTTTTAGGAGCACGGTCATGGATCGGTTTTCGGTTGGCAGAAGCCATCAGGCAAACGCTTCCCGAATGGAAACTTTTGGGTACGAGTAGTGTAGGTGGTCTGGCGATCCCTGGTTACGTTGACTGTGTTGCAGTCGAGAACTCTGTTGCTGTTGAAGGTTTAATCGAACACTATCGGCCAACCGTTATAGTTAATCTGCTCCGCTATGAGAATGAATTAGGAGTGGCTATTCATCATGTAGTGATTGACGCGTGTATTCGCCGGGGGATCTTCTATTGCTATATGTCTTCAGCTCTCGCTCTAGATGCCTCAACGGTACTCGATCTAACTGAAGATTTGCCAGCTTGCAGTTGCAGTCCATATGGCCACTTCAAGCAAGTATGTGAAGAAAAACTTCTGAGCCAACCTAGTTGCCAGTCTCTAATCATCCGATTTTCGTCTATTCACGGATGGTCGCCTCACAAGCCTTCACGTACTGAAAGCCTATTAGAGAAGTTGGCCAACAACCAAGAGGTTTCAGTAGACCAAGGGATCAGGCAAAACCGCATGTTGGATACGACTTTGGCCTCGGCGATTTTGGATTTAATTCGCATTCAAGCTCTCGGGATTGTGCATCTTGGAACAATTGATTCCAGCGACGAGGCTGAGTTCCTCAAACGTGTTGCGACAGCATTTGGCATGGATTCTGAGTTAATTCAACTCGCCAAGCTAAGGGAAGTCAATTTGGCGGTTCGCCCACAGAGAATTTATGATTTGTTTGGTAGTCGTTATAAGTGTACCGAGCAAGACACAATTAACGGTCTGCTTGCATGCCCGAGCCTCGCCGGTTTCAGGCGGCAACGATGAACGAGACCCTCACCCCTTTTTCTAGGTATAAGCTGTGACAATAATCAAGAATCGACAAATAGGCCCTGAGTACCCTGTTTACTTTGTTGCTGATCTTGCTGCAAACCATGGAGGTTCCTTGGCAAAGGCTAAAGAACTGATACATGCTTGCGCTGAATCGGGGGTGGACGCGATCAAGATGCAGAACTTCGCTGCGGAGTCCATTGTCTCAGATTATGGTTTTCGTCATCTTCAAGGTGTTCAAACGCATCAAAGCAAATGGCAGCAGTCGGTATTTGAGTCTTATAAAGCCGCATCGATACCGTTAGACTGGACATTCGAGTTGGCGGATCTTGCGCACAAGTTACAACTTAACTACCTGACCTCGCCCTATTCGCTTGATTTTGTTAGGGCTGTTGCACCTTATGTGGATGCTCTCAAGTTGGGGTCAGGCGACATCACGTGGTTGGAAGAAATGTCAGAAATGTGTCGCTCTAACAAGCCTGTATTGATTGCGACTGGCGCATCAACTATGGAGGAAGTTACTGCTGCGATGACGGCTGCTTTGCTCTGGACCTCTCAGCTTGTCTTAATGCAGTGCAATACGGAGTATACTGCCAACATACACGACACACGGGAACAGAGACTCCATCGCTTTCGGCATATTAACTTACGGGTGCTAGAAACTTACTCCCGCCGCTGGCCGGGAGTAGCATTGGGGCTGTCAGATCACACTCATGGAGCAATGACCGTTCTGGGTGCAGTTGGTTTGTTCGATTGTTGTGTTATAGAGAAGCATTTCACGCTTGATAATAGTCTTCAGGGACAAGACCATGCTTTCTCGATGACTCCTGCCACATGGCGTAGAATGGTTGAAGATGTCTCGGTAGTAAAGCGAGAACTGCGCCCCAAAACGGATTGGGAGAGTAGGATTCGTTTTGTTGAAATGCTTGTTGACGATTCGGAGGCGCTACATTTGGCGATCGGTGATGGGGTTAAACGGCTAGAAGGGAATGAGCAGAACACAGTAATTGTGCAGCGGCGAGCCGTTCGAGCCTCAAAAGATTTGGAATCCGGTCACCGGCTTGAAATGAACGATTTAGCCGTTCTCCGGCCCTGCCCCGTTGATGCATTGCCCCCTTATCGGATAGCGGAGGTTTTAAATCACTCCCTTATACGAAATGTTCCCGCTGGTGATTGTATCAGGACAAAAGACATCATTTGATCCACTTTGATGAGGTAGTTCAATGAACTCGACAATCAATCCTTTTTCTGATCCAGATTCTCGTGAACTCTGGGAAATATTGATATGTCGTGATATTGAGGGGTTTTTGAATCAGAATTGGAGTCTGGTGGCTGGAGATTTTTTGGATGTTGGTTTTATGGGGATTGATGGATGTTTTCTTTCCAATCCAGATGGATGGAAGTTAACCTTTCCCGATCTGGCCTCCTATCGGCACGCTTGGTTGGCACAGAGTCGCCAATTCAACAATACTCGTTTTCTCGACGATCCCCGCGAAGCCTTATATCGTGCGATGAGACTTTCACGCGTAGAAGTTGAAGGCGACTCCGCACTTGTCCACAAGAAGTTTAATGGCTCGATCAGGTTAGAGACTGGCGGTTGTCTTAAATTGTGTTGGCAATCCCTGTTCTTCTGCCGGCGAATTGACGGACTTTATAAGATAGCTGGGTTTGTTGGCTATTTGCCGAATCTTGTGTCAGACGAAACCCAGTCGGTATTGAATCAGGAAGTTACACTTGACCAATGAATGGATTAGGAATATTACTCATTCGTGCGGATGCGAACACGATAATTGGGGTTGGGCATATCATGCGCTGTTTAGCGCTTGCGCAAGTTTGGAAGGAGAAAGGCGGCGCGGTGGTGCTGGCTTTGGCCGCTTCCAACAAAGCGTTGGAGTCGCGTTTCGAGGCTGAAGGTCTTGAATTAGAGGTGCTTTCCGTAGAGGCTGGGTCTGAAGCGGACGCATTGGCTACTGTGGATCTGGCTCGAAAGAGGCAGGTCTGTTGGACGGTGTTAGACGGTTACTATTTTGACGAGAACTACCAAAAAGTCATCTTTGCTAGTACTTTTAGAGTTTTGATCTTGTCTGATTATTTGCATGCGACGAGGTTTTATGGAACGATCCTGTTAAATCAAAACTTACACGCTAGTTTCGATGAATATACTCGGGCCGCGCCAGGGTTGAAGTTGTTGTTGGGGAATCGGTTCACCTTGCTTCGCCGAGAATTCTGGGCGTGGCGTGGAAAACGGCAAAAACACTCGGGTGCTGTACGGCGGGTGATGGTCACATTAGGAGGTGGAGACACCGATAATGTCACAGCTAAAATATTAAAGGGATTAGAGGAATTGGTGGATTTTGGGTTTGAAGTGATCGCTGTGGTTGGCGCTAACAATCCACACTGGAAGATGTTGGAGAGTCTGCAACAAAAAGCGGCCATCTCCATTCGGTTAGAGCGTAACCTTTCGGACATGACTCCCCTGATGTCAGCATGTGATCTGGCAATTTGTGGTGGGGGTGCAACCTGTTGGGAAATGATCTTTTTTGGCATTCCCATTCTAACTGTAATTTTGGCGGCGAATCAACAACCGATTGCTGAAAGCCTTGATGCTGCAGGAGTGGCACTGAACCTAGGTTGGCATGATCAACTCGAGTCGGCTGAAGTGGCGGCGGGAGTGCGGAAACTCGCAGGGGATGCATCCTGTTTGCAGCGAATGAGTCAACAGGGCCAGGCTTTGATAGACGGTCGGGGTGTGGAGCGGGTTTTCAACGAGATGATAGTCTTTCAATAAACGCATGGAAGGTTTTGTCGATGATCATTCTACTACAAGGTCGATTGAGGTCTATTCGATTGCCAGGGAAGGGGTTCTTTACTTTTTTCGGGCAGACACTGTGGGAACGCGTTTGCGATATTGCTTTGGCCGTTCGAGGGTGTGAAAAGGTAGTTTTTACTACTGGTAACCTTCCAGAAAACCAATTGATACGTCCATTGGTTGAGGCTAAGGGAGTGACCTTCTTTTCTGGGAGTGAGGACAATGTCCTTGAGCGTTTTTGCAGGGCAATCGATGGATATGATGGCGAATATATGGTGCGACTTACCTGTGACAACTATCTCATTCAACCCGAAGTGATTGAAGGGTTATATGAGGAAACGCGGATGAAAAACGCTGATTATGGATATGTCAAGCCGCTATCTCATTACGCTGGTGAAGTTGTTCGCTGTGAGGCTCTGAGGTGCTGTCTTGCGGGTAAGCATAGTGCGCAAGCGGAGGAGCATGTCACTTGGGATATACGCACAAATCCTGAATACACCAAGGTGGCCGAGTTGGAAGAATATATGGGGTTAGATCATTCACACAGCCTGACTCTTGATACGGTGGAAGACTTAATAATAATGAAGCAACTCGAATGGAATTGTCCAGACTTAAAACCTGTGCGCTGTCTGAAAGCTTTGTGTAAAAGCTCTCACATTACTAACAGAAAGTTACGGTAACATGATATATTGTTCGCATAGTCCGTATGGGATTTCAATCATTTGAAGGTGGTGTCATCGGTGGAGGAAGCTATAAAACTAAAGATCGCCGCACGACCATCTATGCTTTATCTGGTCGGCTCTCTTGCAGGAGGCAATTACGCATCCATGGCGGTGAGCATGGTTAGTGGCGTGCTTATGGGCAGACTTGTAGCCCCCACTACTCTGGGTCTTTTCAATGGTATCGGGCTGGTTCTGGGATATGCTCCTTTTCTGCAGTTGGGTATCCTTAACGGGCTCAACCGCGAATTGCCCTACTTTGTGGGTAAAGGTGACCGAAAGTGCGTCGAGGAACTGGCGTCTGCGGCGCAAGCATGGGCGCTTATCGTGGGCGGCGTGGTTTGTGTGGGACTCTCCTGTGTTGCGGTTTGGCATGTAGCGCATGGCCAGTGGCAAGAGGCGGCGGGCTGGTTTACGAATGCGATTCTCAGTTTGTTTCTCTTTTATAACACCTTTTATCTACAAATGACCTATCGTACCTCGCACGATTTTGCCAGGTTAGCTTTGGTTGGCGTTATACAAAGTTTAGCTGGGTTGGTGTTGCTTTTGTTGGTTGTATGGCTGAATTTCTACGGTTTGTGCCTGAGAGCCTTGCTGATAGGGGCGATAGGAATGGGAATTCTTTACCGGTTCCGGCCTGTTCGAGTCGGTCCGAAGTGGAATATCGGGCATTTGAAACATCTGCTAATCATCGGGGCACCCATTTTTGCGGTAGGGCAGATCTATTCGTTGTGGAGCGTCATCTGTTCCACGCTGGTTCTGAAGTTAGCCGGAGTCGAAGGAATGGGTTTGTTTGCTATGGTCACCATGGCCAGTTCCGCGATCGAACTGATTCCGTCAGCGGTTTCACAGGTTGTTTATCCGCGTATGGCTGAGCAGTTTGGAAGAAACGCGAGAGTGCGTAGCTTGCTGCATATGTCATGGAAGCCAATCATCGTCACGGCGGTCGGCATGATCCCCGTGATTGCAATTGCGTGGTGGCTTGTAGGGCCAGTTGTAAGATATGTCATTCCAGCATATGCGAACGCGGTACCAGCCATGCAGTGGGGGCTAATTTTTTCTTATGTGGGCTGTTTTGGGCCAGTCTGTAATGTCTTCAATGTGATTCGCCGTCAGGACCTGTATGTTGTGGCTATCATTTTTGGCATGGCTGTATCCGGGGGCAGCTTGATGTGGCTGATTCGTAATGGGGTTTCACTGGTTGCGTTTCCGCAAGCCATGATGATCGGACGAATTGTTTTCATGCTGATCTGCTATCTTTGCATAGTACATCTGAGCCATTGTGAGCAGAAGGATTCGGACATTCTGAAGCGGATATGAATAGAATTGTTACCCTATGTGGTTCCCAATGAATTTTTTCAAAAAACAGTTGCCGGTTCTTCCAGACGAAACTCGATTCGACTTGGAAAACAGACTTTTTGAGCCTTGTTTTATGAGGGTTCCGATCGGCGCAGCGTTAACGTCAGATCTGATCGGCGAACTGCCTGCTAACCCTGTGGCTGCGTTAAAGGCCGTTTTGGGATGGGCTTGGTTTTATTGGTTCGGACCTCGCGGCACGAATCCGTTGCCATGCTTGGAATGCGGACGTGTGCTGTTGACTTGGTTGGCTGACACGCCGCGACTCAACGATCTTGTTCGTCCGATCATAAAAGAAATGAGCTTGGGAGAATGCAATGTAATTGGTGGCGAGCCCTCTATACAGAATCAGTTGTCGCCGGGTATCGGTTTTTGCACAAAAAAGCAAATCGGTAAAATCGATATGGGTAACTGGCGTCGCGAATACCGACAATGTTATGGAGCGTGGTGTCGTCAAATATGGGACTGGCTTTGTGATCACCACTTGTCGTTTTGGCTCTTTCCGTATTTAGTTTATAGTTTGGCGATCCATTCGGTATACATATATGGGTTCTATCGCTTTCTTGAACGGGTTAAACCATCTCTGATCCTGACGGATTCAGAGCATAACCATCCGTGGAACTGTCTAATTTTGGTTGCTCGGCAGTTGAAAATCCCAACGCTTCAGATGATGCATGGTGTGATATACACCTCTTATGGTTATTATCCGTTGTTATCGGATGCGGCTCTCTGTTGGGGAGAGCAGCAACGGTCGCAGATGATGTCGTTCGGAGTCCAGCCTGAGCGGTTGCTCATCACTGGATGCCAGAGGCTTCGTCGCGAAAACAGATGTGATGGTAAAAATGTCCGCCAACGATTGGGCTTGCCTTCTGAATTGCCTGTCGTCATGTTGGCGACTAACCCGATGCCTAGAGAGGAATGGCGAAAATTAGTTTTCACTTTTGGAGATGCCTTTCGCGGAAACGATGATTTTGTTGCTGTAGTGAAACTTCACCCCTCTGAAAGGCGAAATAGTTATCGAGAAGAGATGGTGCGGTATCCTGAAATGAGTTTATTCGAGAGCGCTGAGTGGAGTGTTGAAGAGTCCATGGCTGCTTGCGATGTGGTGGTCAGCCACAACAGTGGGCTGGGCAACGATGCGCTTGTTTTGCGACGTCCGGTGGTGTTGTTAGATGTTCTTAAGGAATCTCTGAGTAACGGTAGGGGTTTGGCTGAGAGAGCTGGTTGTCCAGTTGTAGGTTCTGCGATCGAACTTCGTCAGATTGTGACGCAGATTATGACAGATCAAGACTATCGGCAGGTACTCCGTGAGCATGCTGAGAAATATGTGACTTGGTTCTGCTATGCTTATGGTCAAGAGGCCGCTAGGAATGTGGTGGACGCAGTAAGGAGGCGAACCACGAAGTGAAGGATATTTGCACCCTAAGAGGGTCTATATTTTCCAAAACTCAAGGAATAACGATGAATGTAGTGACAATAAAGAATTGGTTAGACCATCAACTCTCACGCGTACATTCGCGGTTGATTGCTAGAAGCTTTAAGCATTATCTTCCAAGTCGGATACACTATACTGCTCAAATAAGTCACCCGCAGTTTATTTCAAATTATGGGGTGTCCATAGGGCGGGGCGTTTGGCTTTATGCTATAATAGAAGATACGGCAGGAAATAACTATTCGCCAGAATTAATACTCGGGAAGGGAACTCAGATTGGCGACTATTGCCATATCACTTGCGCAACGCGTCTTGAAATTGGGGAGAATGTATTGCTAGCACAAAGCGTCTTTATTGCTGATTCCAATCACAATTACTGTGATATTTCGATGCCCATCTTGCAGCAGGGGCTCTCCGCAAAACCGATCACTATCGGAGCAGGGTCATGGCTAGGCAATCATGCAGTGGTGGTTGGATGCTCCATTGGCAGAAACTGTGTGGTCGGTGCAAATTCTGTAGTTACGCGCGATGTCCCGGATTACTGTGTAGTGGTCGGTGCGCCCGCAAAGATCATCAAACGTTATGAAGCCACGCGAAAAGAGTGGGTTCGCCAGGACTGATTACCTTGCTGTCTTTGGCAATGTTTGTTATTAATATCGTTTCTTTAAAGTAAAAGAAGGAGTTGCATGAGAATTCTTATCACAGGCGGAGCCGGTTTTATCGGCTCCCACATCGCAGATCGGTTTCTGACTGGAGGTTGGCATGTGCGCGTGCTCGACTGCCTCGATCCGCAGGTGCACGGGCCTGAAAGGAAACGGCCTGTATACCTCGATCCTCGGGTGGAACTGATAAAAGCCGATGTATGCGACCGTGATCAGGTCAAGGCTGCGTTGGAGGGTGTGGATGTGTTGTCTCACCATGCAGCTTGTGTAGGGGTTGGTCAGTCAATGTATGAGATTGAACGCTATGCGCGGACCAATGCTCTTGGGGCTGCTGTGGTGCTGGATGTAGTCGCTAATGAGAAGCATACGCTCAAGAAGATCATGGTTGCGTCCTCAATGAGCATTTACGGAGAGGGACTCTACAAGTGTCCGGAACATGGACTCTTAAACTCCGTCTCCCGCCCTTCGGCTCGCCTGCAGAACCACGAATGGGAAGTGCCCTGTCCGATTTGCGGGAAGGACTTGCAACCATTGCCGACACCCGAAAGTAAGCCTATTGAGCCGAGTTCGGTCTATGCGATTCACAAGCGGGACCATGAAGAGCTCTTTCGTGTGGTTGGCAAGGCTTACGGTATCCCTTCGGTGGCGTTTCGTTACTTCAACGTGTATGGCACGCGTCAGGCGCTTTCGAATCCCTACACTGGTGTGTTCGCAATCTTTGTCTCTCGCCTCTTGAACAAAAAGGCTCCGATGGTCTTTGAGGACGGAAAACAGCGTAGGGATTTTGTGAGTGTGTTGGATGTTGCGGAAGCAAATTGGATGGCCGCTAACATGTCTGAGGCGAACGACGAGGTCTTCAACGTCGGCTCCGGAGTTTCCGTCAACGTGCTGGATATCGCGAAGACTGCAGCCGACGCCGTGGGTGTGCAACTCACGCCAGAGGTTTGTGGCAAGTTCCGTGAAGGAGACATCCGCCACTGTTTTGCTGACATCCAGAAAATTAAAGCAAAGCTAGGCTGGGTGCCAAAGCATGCGCTTGCAAATGATGCCATCGATCTGGCAACCTGGGTGAGCGCTCAGGCGGTTGTGGACAATGTGGACGCGGCGCGGCGCGACTTGGAACAGCGGGGGTTAGCCCGATGAGCGAACAAGGCCCATTACTGATCTGTGCCGAATTCTTTCCGCCTATGCTGGGCGGAAGTCCTATTCTTTCGCGAAATCTATGGGGAGAGTGGCCAGCCTCGGATTTAGTTGTTATATCTCGAATGGATCATCGGCAACAATTTGATCCGAAAACAGAGCTTCCGAATATACGGATACATTATATTCTTGCTTGGTTATCGTCACTGCCAAGAGTGAGAGCTGCATTAGAACCGTTGATGGGGATTCCTGTAAAGTGGCAAATTATTAAGTTGGCAAAAGAGTGCAAACCGCGGGCGATCTGGGTCAATTGGCCCGGAACAGGCTTTTTGTTAGGCGCATGGTGGGCCTCGCGTAAGTTGCGTATTCCCCTCTATGTTCACATGCACGACATGATGGACGAGAGAAGACCATCCGTGAAACGAATTCTTGGTTGGTGGGCGGCAGGTTTCTATGAGAAAAGAATCTTGCAAGGAGCCGCACGCGTCTTTGCTATTACCGATACGGCTGCGGATTATTTTCGTGAGAAATTTGGCATCGATGTTTATGTGTTGAAGCATTGTATACCGGATTTAGATATTGAGAAGATACGATTGCCAGGGAAGCGAGACATCAAAAACGTTATTCATTTCGCAGGAGGAATTTATCCGGTGATGAATCTGGATGCGGTTGTTGATTTGGTGAAGGCGTTGGATCTTTGCCAAAGCGGAATTACGTTGGATGGTTACACTATGTACCCTGCCGGTTACGAGGCATTAGGAATTGGTGGATCGCGCGTTTCACTGCGGCGTGCTTCAAAAGCCGAAGTGATGGCTGCGCAACGTGAATCGGCCATCATGTTTCTACCACTTGCCTTCCAGTCGCCGAACCCAGTGGAAATTCGAACTGTGTTCCCAACGAAATTACTGGAATACTTGGTTAGTGGACGTCCGATTCTCGTGCATGCCCCGGCAGATAGTTGGGTTAGCCGTGCTGCTAGGAGAGATGGATGGGGAGAGGTGGTTGACACACCTGACCCTAAACAACTCGCCAACGCAATCGATGCGCTTCTGAATGATGAGGCCAAGCAGAAGTCTCTGGTTGCCGCAGCGTATAGAGAGGCCCGAAATCGTTTGGCTTCGACGGTATCCTCTGAATTACAGCGGGAATTGAAAGGGCTCGAAAAGAGGGGTAAAAATCGTGCGGTTTGATTTTTCAGGAGGTTCTGAATCGTATTTGCCCGGGGCGCAAGGTGGGGAACATGGCAAGAGGGTGATGTGCGTTAAGGGATGATGGAGAATGCATTTATGAAACACTTTGATATGTTCAACCGTGGGTTGAGACAGTTGCAGAATCTGTTGCCTGCATCGGCAACGCAATTTGCAATGAGGTTGATGGGAGAGAAAGGGATTCGTTTTGTAAGAGAATTCACGGGTAGAAGTGCCCGGCATAGGATCCAGATAAGTTGCGCAAGGGAATTAGTCGGGGTTGGTGCTGGTGCTTGGACTATATGCCCGGACTATCTCAACAAGGAGAGCATTGTTTATTCACTTGGGATAGGCACTGACATCTCATTTGATTTGGCGCTAATTGATAGATACAAGGTGAATGTCTTTGCGTTCGATCCTACACCAAGATCACTTGTCTGGCTTAAAAATCAAACGGTTCCCGAATTGTTTCATCTCGTTGAATGGGGAGTACATAATGTTGATGGTTTTGCGAGATTTATTCAGCTTGTAGAGGACCAGTACGCAATTTCAATGTCGACCAATTCGGATAGTGCCGAGAGTTTCCAAGTACATCGGCTGAAAACAATCATGGAAAAGTTCGGTCACAGGCAGATTGATCTGTTAAAAATCAACATTGAAGGGGGCGAGTATAGTGTCCTTGAAGACCTGCTTGGTTCACAAGTGAACGTGGCTCAAATTGTGGTGGAATTTCATCATCGGTTGCCGGGCCATAAATTATCTCAAACAGAAGAAACCGTAAATGAATTAAACCGGCATGGCTACAAAATATTCAATATTACGAACGGCAAGGAATATTCGTTTATTAAGCCAGAACTGAAGCGAGTAAATTAGGGTATTATATGACAGAAGGGAAGTTAATGCAGCCAAGGGTTTGTTTTCTGGCTGATTTCGGCGGCCCGTATGGTGGAAACTTTTTGTCATCCGCTTTGATTTTACAACGTAACTGTCGAGAGCGCGGCGGCGAATTGGTAATGGTTTTCCCTTCAGGTGCACAGTCGAAAAACTGGGCGCAATCGTTACTGAAAAGTGGCGTTCCTCTTTTGTACATCCAAGACCGTTTTTTTTTCTCGCCATTTCTCTCGCTGCTTTCTATTCTTTGGAAGAATCAAATTAATATTGTTCATACACACTTTACCCGATTCGATATAATAGCATGGGTTGCAGCGCAAATTATCGGTCTCTTTAGATTGAACCCTGTTCGGGTGATATGGCATATTCATTCGGATTTTTCCGTGACCAACACAACATATAGAAAGGTTAAGGATTTTATTAAATTTCATTTAATGGGTAGGTCTTCGAACATTTGCTTAGTAAGTGAACATTTGAAAGAAAGACCGCTCGCCGCCGGATTTGAGGTGCACCGAATGTTTACAATTATGAACGGAATAGATCTCGCACGATTAATTAGTAAATCTAACGCACTTAATCCGTTGGCAAAGCTAAACCTGAAGAAAAGAAACACGGTTTTAATGTTTGGCTGGCATCCGTATATTAAAGGTGTTGATGTAGCCCTTGCTGCTTTTGAAATTCTCGCGCTGCGAAGAAGCGACATCGCACTGTTAATTGTTGGCCAGAAAGATGCGCAAGAAGAAATCATGACGAAATACCCGCAGGGCAATCCTTCTTGGCTTCATCTGATCCCGCCTATCGAGAATGTTGTTGATTATTTAACAAATGCGGGGATATTCCTCTCTGCAAGCAGAAGAGAGGGATTTCCTTATTCCGTAGTTGAATCGATTGCGTGCGGGTGTAGGGTTGTAGCCAGTGATATCCCTGCGCTGCAATGGATGAAAGGCACCATTCACTCTTGGTGGTTCCACAACGAAAATTCGATTGAGTTAGCTGATCGAATAATTGAATGCGTTAGTCTGCCTGAAGATGAGTGGCTTAAAGAATTAGCGATGAATTCGGAGCATGTTCGAAAACAACTTTCTGTTGAGAAATGGGCTGATAATATGATGGTCGCATACAGGTGTATAATCGCACCTAGGAATTAGAGCGTATGAGTTTCCATGTTGAAATCATAACTTCGGAAGAACAGTTTGCTTCCATGCGGGAGGCTTGGGATGCCTTGGTGTTTGCAAATGCGGACACGACGACTAGCATCTTTCAGTCTTGGGCCTACTTGTTTAATCATTGGAAATTCCGTAAAACAGTGGATGGGGTTTCTCGTGAATTACGATTGTATTTGCTTTATGACGACTCCGAATTGATCGCGATTGCACCAATGTGGGTCAATGTTTTTAAATATGTATTACGATTCAGAGTGTTAGAGTTTTTGGGATCTCGCGGTCTTGATTATCTGGATGTTATAACTAAACCGGGGCATGACACACAGGAGTTGGTTTCGGCTCTTTTTGAGAGTATTCTGGACGATCATTGCTGGGATGTCATTTCGTTGTCTGAAATTCGGAAAGAATCATCTCAAATAATCAATTCTGTGGTCAGTAAACAAGGACTGAGTCCTAAACTGGCTCCGTGCAGTATTTGCGTAGGTATCTCGCTTCCGAAAACCTGGGATGAATACCGTGCCCAAATCGGGAGAAGTACGCGAAGGCACTTGAACTATGAGGAAAACAGGCTAGAAAAACGCCATAAGACAGAATTCACAATTTATCAGGAATATACACAGAAATTTGTTGAAGTCTTAAATGCCCTTCAATTGGCACACCAAAAGAGGTGGAATGCTGTGGGACATACAGGCGCATTTCATAATGACAATCTTAAGAGAATGAATGTCGAGATATGCAAGGCTTTAGCCGATAATGGTGCTTTGCGTTACTTCGTACTAACGGCCGACGGGATTCCCGTTGCAGGCATGGCGTGCGGCACAATCGGTAAAACCATATACGTGCATACGATGCTTGTAGCATTGGAGTCGGAATTCCGGGATTTAAGCGTAGGTAAGATAATTCTAAAAAAAGCTATCCAGTGGTCCATTGAAAATGGATATTCAAAGTTTGATATGTTGAGGGGGGAAGAACCGTACAAATTTAATTTTGGAGGGGAGGCAGTTTTAGACTATAAGATAACTGTTTGCCGTAATACGCTCATGAAGGCAGTAGTATCTCTGGCTAGAGTTATGGGGAAGGCAATATGAAAAAAGCTTTCTTGCGGATTGATGATTTTCCTTACTCGGGTGAAATGTACGCGAAGTACGAAAAGTTCAGGGATTTGTGGCGTTATCGGCGGTTTATGCAGTTGGTAGAGGTGTGCCATCGATACGGCGTAGTTCCCGAAATAATGGTATCCAGCCATGTTCTGAGAAAAGATGGAGCCTTGGTTCGTTTCGATGAGGGTTTGCCTAAGACAATGAACGCCATGAGCGACTGCTTCAGCCAAGGTCTAATCAATGTAAATGCGCACGGTATGACTCATATTGATGATGTTCTATATTTAAGAACAGGAGAGATTGATGCCAGGGAATTTCTTTATTTAAATGAAGCTGAAACCAGGGAACATCTCCTGCAAGATATCAAGTTTATACGAGAAATATTTGGCAAAGAGGCTACTGGGTTTGTTGCGCCAGCTTGGGGCTATAATCCAGGAATAACTAAGCGCGTGGCTGCGGAGTTTTTCTTGTACATCGCTGATTCGTATGACCACTGGAAACAAGGGGCGTGCTTGGATTTCGGTGTTGTTGACTCGGAACATGGTTTTGTTCACTTCCCAGAAACATGGCGGTATGGTTTATATGAAAGTGGAACCTCGGTTGTCAAATACTGGGAAGATGAAATGAGGAAACGTGATCTTGTGCATATAATGCAACACGGTTATCGGATACCAGGCACATGGAAAACTATGATTACTTTTAATCCGGTCAAGGCTGTGAATCACTTACTGTATGGTAATCTTACGGGTATTTTTGAGGCTGCGATGCACACCGGAGTGGTGTGGGGGTCCCTTGAAAATGAAGCTTTACATATCCGAAAACAAATTGAGAGAAGCAACTCCGACTCTGGAATTAGAATGTCATGTAGCACAGGTTGCGCGGATAAAAAAGTCCAATAAAAAACTCTTCTTGTGCTACGCAAGCGATAAATGAAATGGCAGGCCTTAATCATTGTGGCATATCCATTCTAACGTAAAATTACCAAGATAATATAAAGGAACACATGAATCAGCAACGTTATATCCATCTGCCTCAAGATTACTATGACTCGCGTCTAATGCTTACGGAAGTATTGTTCTATGTCGTTATATTACTCTTGCCATTCGAAAACCTCTTCACGATAATGGGAGCTTCCATCATAAAATTAGCGGCACTGGTTTTCCTTCCTTTTTCGTTTGTGCATTGGGGGACCTTTTATGGGAAGGTTCCGCGAGCCATCCTCATGTTGCTAGGGTATGTTTTTATCGGTATTGCGGTGGATATTGCAAGCGGTGCATTTTCTGATAATCTAATGATTATAGCTGGTCCCTTTTTTATGTGGTGGATGGTCTTGGTTTCTTATAATTTAGCTTGCTGTGGGCGGCTCAATCGCTTTGCGGGAATTTTTTGCATGACGTCAATTGTACTAATGGGGTTTCAAATGTTTTCTATTGAATCCAAGTCGACGAGGGTCATCGAGGGAGTTATCGCGGGCGTAGCTGGTGAGCGTATTTCCGCTTTGGAAACGGATCCGAACGGTCTTGCCATATTTGCGTCTCTTGGTTTTATATATTGCTTGGCAAGGGGATTAAATCTGCTTAAAACGAAACTTGGTTATCGTTTAATCTTCTTATTTGTCGCGATCTTATGTTTCTTTGCCATTCTTAAAACCGGTTCACGCGGTGGTTTGTTGGCCGTACTAATCTCTATTGTAAGCTTAATATTTACTCGAAGCGGTACTGGAAAAATAATATTTAGCGGGGTAATTGTTGCATGCGTAATTTTTGTGATGGGCTTTGCCATTGTAAGAGATGATTTTTTTATGGCCAGAATCCAGTCACGTGTAGAGAATCAAGAAGGTTTCGCGGGAAGCTCAGTCATGGAAAGTGTTGACACGGCGGGAAGATTTGAGATATGGAATGTAACGTTGGGACTAATTGCCAATTCACCCATATATGGATACGGTGCGCAGACGCAGATATTTGTACTTGGGAAAGCTATTTATGGGGCGGGCCGTATACGTGTGACGCATAACCAATTGTTAACCGTTCTATTAGGTTCTGGACTCAGCGGATTCATTTGTTATTTATATTTTTATATATGCGCCTTTAAAAGTGTGTGGATTTGTAGAACTAAAGAAATTAATATAATTCTTTTTTTGTGGTTCGTTTTGATGTTCGTTGGGGGAATGAGTTTGAGCATGGACAGTTGGAAGCCATATTGGATTGTTGCGGCCTTGGCGCTTGCTGCCAAAGATTCAGATGTAAGACTCTCGCGAAAGATATTCGAAAAAGGGGCGGAAGTTGGAAAAAGTTATTAACCTTTTTCAGTAAAGGAGCTTTTTTTGATGTCTCGTTATTTGAAGTCTGGAATAATAATGTTTCTCATCGTATAAGTGCCATGATAGCAAATAACTGCAATCCCGTTCGCATCGCACTCTTTCTCCCGACGTTGGGTGGAGGAGGAGCAGAGCGTGTTACTCTGATGCTGGCGAAAGGCCTTATGCAGGAGGGGGGAGTCTCTGTTGATATTGTGGTTGGCAACGCAGAGGGGCCCAATCTAAAAGAAGTACCGACTGGTGTGAGACTGATCAATCTCAAGCGAAGGCGAATGATCTTTACAATAGTACCTTTGGGACGGTATCTTCGTGCTGAAAAGCCAGACGTACTGTTGTCGGTATTAAATTACGCCAATGTTGTTGCTATTATTGCATCAGCCATCAGTTTCTCACGCATCAAAACTGTTGTTGTTAATCATGTTCACTTGACAAGTGCATTGACGCGGATGGGTCCCATCAGAAGTAAACTTCTCTTGTTCCTGATGCGCCTAGTCTATCCGCATGCTCATGCGGTAGTCAACGTGTCAAAGGGAGTGGCATCAGATCTTGCTCAGCATATTCGTTTGCCGGTTGGCCGTACTCACGTCATTGGGAATCCAGTCGTTGATCAAAGTCTTCTGAGGAAGTCCCGACAACCGGCAGATCATCCATGGCTCGGAAATCCAGATAGGCCGAGCATCGTTGCGGTGGGAAGTCTGATCGCCTTGAAAGATTTCCCCATGTTGCTCCAGGCTATGGTCATAGTGAAAAACAACTCCTCGGCGCGGCTCATTATTCTTGGCGAAGGCCAACAACGAGGCCAATTGCAACAATTGATCGGCGAATTGGGATTAAAAGACGTTGTGGATATGCCGGGTTTTGTTCCCAATCCCTATAGTTACATGTCTCGAGCTTCTGTGCTGGCGTTGTCATCCCGCTGGGAGGCTTTGCCAACTGTACTGATTGAGGCTTTGGCGTGTGGGGTTCCGATCGTTGCTACTGACTGTCCTTGTGGGCCAAGTGAAATACTAGAAGATGGGAAGTATGGACGTCTGGTGCCGGTTGGAGATTCGCCGGCTATGGCTAGGGCGCTTTTAGACGCATTGCAAGGCAAAGTGTTAGCACCACCGCCTACAAGTTGGAAGCCATATATCATTGAACGAGCCACTGGCGAGTATCTGAAACTATTTGAAATAGATCGAATCATTTCATAGTTTATTACGAGGCCAACTAAGAAAGGATGAAAACCAATTAAAATAGAAAATGTATTGAAAGGCTTGTCAAAGAGGGCAATGGCCATGTCCTCTTTGATTGATTCGCCTTGTTTCTGGATTACTGCGCAATTATTGGTGCTTATGGTAGTCGGATATGTTTTGGGATGGTGGCACATTCAGATACACCCAGATAGCCAGAGTTATATCGACGTGAGCGGGATGGCGCTGAGACAAGCGCTGAGCCAAACTCGAACTTTGGGTTATACGATGATTCTTCGCTTGGTTGCCGTAATTTCAGCTGATTACTCAGCTATCCCATGGTTACAGGTGGGCATGCTATGGCCTGCTGTGTTCATGTTGTATTTTGCGATGCGCCGGTTCGGGGCCTTAAAATGGCAGGCTTATATTGTGAGCTCTGGTTTCATGTGTGGAGCCATACAACAAGTTTGGACGGTGTCATCTTTACTGACAGATTTCCCTGCGACGGTGTTTGCCGGTATGGCAATTGCGTGTTTATTGATGGTTGCTGCTAATACCCATGATCTGTGGGCTTGGATTGGGTTAACCTTCTTTATAACTCTTGCTTACCATATCCGACCAGCTTATCTTTTTTTGATCCCCTTGGTGCCTGTTCTGGGTATCATATTGGCTCGGATATGCGCGATTAAAAGAGGGATTTTGTTTGCCTGGAAGAAGAAAATATTATTGCTAATGGCAATATCATTTTTGCCGTTTGTGTTGTTTTGTTTTTTAAGGTGGGCACTAGTGGGGGATTTTGCTCTTGTCGCGTTTGGAGGAACACAAACTGTTGGATTAGCGGCAGAATTGCTTAATACGAAAATGGTTGAAAATGAATTATCAAAGTCTTTCCAACCATTCGCAAGGGAAATACTAAAAGGTCGCCAGGAACGAGGGTTAAAAGCAGCATTTCCCGAGGGGTGGTTAGTCGACATGCGGGCTTATGAGGACAATTATTCTCCTAATATTTACTTTATTGCTTTGCCTTCCGCAAAGAGACTTTTCGGTGAAGAAGTAATTATAAGAAATCGAAAAATGGCAGACTTCTCACGGGAGGTGATGGGGCTGCAAAAAAGAAAGTGCCTAATGTGGGCAATCCAATATTGGCCAAGGGCATTATTGAAAGTGATGTATCGATATTGGATACTGCAGATATCCATTCCCCTACTTTCTCTTCTTTTTATTATTCATCGTTTTAAATGGTATCAAAGCATACAATCTTGCCCTGAAAAAATGCAGTTAAACAATCCAGATAAATCCGTCTTGTCTGCATTACTATGGATAAATGCGCTCTACTTTGGGTCGGCAGTCTCAGTCTTAATACTGAGTGGTACATATGCAGACTCGCGATTGATTGTGCCAACTGCTGTTTTTTTGCCATCTCTTGTAGGACTACTTATCCTGCAAGAGTTGCAATCGATCTGTAATTTAAAGAAAATACTTAACAAGGAAGTTATATGAGTGATATTTCTTTGCCGCAGTCCAAGGGCTTGCTCTCCATTTTGGTTCCAGTTTATAACGAGATTTCGCATCTCGAATGTTGCATGGATCGAGTTTTGAGTGCACCTCTTCCCCAAGGGCTGGAGCGCGAAGTGATCTTAGTCGATGATGCATCGACTGACGGTACGACGGACTTAGTACGTGTTATCGCAGAACGGCATCCTAAAAACATTCGTGCGTTCTTTCAGG
This sequence comes from bacterium, assembly GCA_037133395.1. Lineage (GTDB taxonomy): Bacteria > Verrucomicrobiota > Kiritimatiellia > RFP12 > UBA1067 > CAIZQW01. Next base: position 20,414 of record JBAXOG010000084.1, read on the forward strand.
ACAGGAATAAGGGGAAAGGCGCTGCAATTAGGTGTGCGATAGCTGAAATGCGTGGGGATTATGCCATTTTTCAAGATGCCGACCTCGAATATGATCCTTGCGATTACGTTGAGGTGTTGAGGCCGATTTTGGAAAAAAAAGCCGATGTAGTCTATGGTTCAAGATTTGCGAATCGCTCTTCTACACGTGTTTTGAACTATCATCACGCACTGGGAAATTATTTTTTGACGACCCTGTCGAACTGGTTCACGGGTTTGTATTTAACGGATATGGAGACCTGCTATAAAGCATTTCGAGGAGAAGTGCTTAAAAATATTCCGATTAGGTCGAACCGTTTCGGAATAGAGCCAGAGATCACAGCAAAAGTCGCGAAATTAAAATGTATTATCTACGAGGTTCCGATAAGCTATTTAGGACGTGGCTATGGAGAGGGAAAAAAAAT
>JBAXOG010000085.1:0-20663 GCA_037133395.1 bacterium
ATGATGTTTGCTCAGGCCTTATTGGATATTGCTTACTTTCCGATTCAGATGAAGGTGATTGATCATGTTGCGAAGCTTGAGCAACGTAATGACTATGCCTATATTTTGAGTCATGAATGCGGCCTCTACTTTGGGCGTCTCTTCGGCTGCGGACTCTTTTTGTTGATCGCCTATTGTGTGTCGCGCGAGATGGCGTTGCGCGTGGTGTTGCCCTTGGTAGCCCTGATCCAGGCGCTCTCTATTCCTCTGGCAAAGCATATCCTGAGGAAAATGGGATGATGGAATGGTGGAATAGTGTTATGATGGGTGCAACCCTTGCTGGGCGAATAGGCGTCCACGCCTGTTCATTGCCAGCGTTGCGCGGCTGTCGGATTGCGAACCATGCACATGGCGCGTCGCTGTACAGGCGAGGACCCGCCTACGTCAAACTACGGCGTGGCAGGCGCCTATACGCCCAGGATACTGAATCCCGCCACGTGGCCTCTTGGCTCGCACTTTGCCTGATAGGCCTGTTGTTCGTATTGCTGGGTACGGGTTGCAAGCCGGCCCCGCAGACCGTCTGGCTGCTGGACATGCGTGGGAAGACGCTGGAAGAAAAAGTATCCGCCTATGCTGTGCAGGGTATCATTAATCGCAAAGGTCCTAAAGTTTTTATCAAGCTTGGCGATGAGTGCCGTTGGATGCAGATGGGTTATGATGCGGGCAAACGTCCTGCGATCTGGTCTGCTGATGATGTGAAGCGTATGAAAGGGCTGGGCGTCGAGACGATCGAGGATGCATGGCTTCAGTACCTGACTAAAAAGCGCGGCTTCCAGTTCGAGTCGATCACGCTTGAGGCGCTTATTGCCAAATGTGGGGATGAAATCAAGGGCGCGCTGGTCTATGATACGATCAAAGAGGATATTGCACCGGTGGCGACCTGGGCAGGCTTGCGCGATTTGATACCTGTTACAACGAATCGCTATGGGTTGGCGGTTGCCGAAGACTTTCGTGAAGTCAAGAAGGGATTGAAAGGCGATAAGCGGCTGGCAGGACATCAGTGGCTGATTGATCATCTGCTGAAGGAGTGCAATACGGATGGTGCGGTGTCACGCGTGCGACTCTACAACCTTGATGCGCACGATACGATTGTGGACATGGATCAGGCTGTTCAAAATAGATGGGTTCTTTATGATTTGAGGCATGAGGCGATCACGAATCGTACACATGCTGCACAGCAATTGAAGGAAGATTTGCCGGACAAGGCATTGCTCGATGCAATCCTGTCGCAGATTAAACCCTACAGTGCCGTGTATGGCTGGGGAAATCCGGGAGAGGATGATTTTATTCGGAGCCTGAATCGGCATACGTTGGTCGGCGAGTGTTCGGGTGTACCGAACAACTCTTTCTTTGCGGCCCTGAAAGAGTCCAAAGGCTATGTGTTTCAACAGAAGCGTCCGCACCGGACACCAGCGGATACACACGTTGAAAAAAAAATCTATGTTGCGTTCATGGTTAATGAGGGCGACTCCATCAAGTGTATGAATGCCTTTCAGGGCTTCGGCGCCTGGTTGCAGCAGGAACGCGGCTTGATTCCGATCAACTGGGGTGTTGAGCCCAATCTTTGCTTGTCGCATCCTGCGATGATGTCGTATTATTATGAGACTGCAACGACCAATGATTACTTTTTTGCACCACCCTCCGGCTGGGGCTACACGCATCCTGGATGTTTGCCGAAAGCGCGTTGGATGGAATATGCTGGCAAGGTGAAGGAAGGCATGACTCAGGCGGATCTGCATTTCATTGATATCTGGTGGCTCGGCGAGTTGAGGCGAGAGAAGCAACTGGACCTGTTCTTGAAGACAGCAGGGGTCTGGGGCTTGACGGACTGGGATGGTTCGCAGCAACGCATGCTCTTTACCGTAGACAATATCCCGATCGCCAAGAGCCATCATTATTACACCTACAGAGAAGAGCCGGAAGTGTTTGCGCAAAAATTTCTTGAGGAGACCCAGGAGGTGCAGGGGCCGTGGTTTGTGGTGATCTATGGCGCGGAGAGCCATGGCACGCCCCATCGCTTCTACGAGTTGGCCAAGCGGTTGCCTAAAGATCGCTACAAGGTGGTCGCCTTGGATGAATTCTTTGCGGCGGCAGTGAATGCGCGCAACGAGGTGGAAGGTCGCGTGTTGAAGCCGGGTAAAGGCATTATCAAGGGTGTCGCTCCGTAGGGATCATCGTTTTTTGCGAAAAAATAGGACAATTATGAAGGAGAGGCAATGAAACAGAAACGCAAGACAGTACTGTTGGCGCTGGGCTGGTATGTCCATGAGATCGATGTAGGCGTCGCGCGTTATGCCAAGGAGCATGACTGGATTTTGGATGATATATCCTGCCATTCAGGAAAGTTGCCTTCGTGGAAAATCGATGGCATCATTACATTGTTTGCGGATCCCACCCAGAAAAAGCTTATTCATTTTGTAAAGAAGAGCCATGTTCCTGTGGTTGCGCTTTCTGATCAAGTGCCTGAAATAAAGGTTCATCATGTGCTTCCTGACAATGATGCTATTGGGCGGACAGCAGCAAAAGAGTTCTTGTCGCGTGGCTTCGAGAATTTTGCGTTTATGGTGCTCGATAATACCGCACCCGTTGTAAAGGAGCGTATGAAGGGATTTCGAGATACGGTTGCTGCAGCCGGAATGTCCTTCACCTCCATTGACTATACAGGCTGCTGGACGAAAATAGATGCCCATGACCGGTTTCTGAAATGGTTGGCGAGTGAAATAAAAAAACTGCCTAAGCCACTCGCGATGATGGCTCAGTATGATGCAGAGGCCAATTACATTGTCCGCGCCTGTATGGATGCAGGCATCCATATTCCGATGGAGGTCGCGGTGATAGGTGTGGACAACGATCCCATTTATAGCGAGTTGGGACCGATCCCCTTGTCCAGCGTCGTGAGTAACCGCGAGCAATTGGGATATGAAGGAGCCGCGATGTTGGATCAGTTGATGCAGGGGAAAAAAGTGAAGAGCCCGATCCGTATTCCGCCGAGCGGAATCATCCTCCGACAAAGCAGTGATGTTTTTGCGGCTAAAGACCCTGCTATTGCCAAGGCTTTGAACTATATCGTGTACCATTTGGCAGAGCCTTTCACATTGGACGATCTGGCAAAGGAATCCGGTGTGTCGCGTCGTGGCCTGTATAATAAGTTCAACAGTTATCTGGGTCACTCCTTGCATCAGGAAATCATCCGGCAGCGTCTTGCAAAAGCCCGGCAGATGCTTCAGGCCACCGATGAAAAATTTTCAACCATTGCTGAGGTGTGTGGTTTTAAGGACGGCATGGGGCTTTCAAAAGTCTTCCGCCTGTATGAACGTACGACACCGAGTGACATACGGATGGGGAAGGACGCGAAGGGATAATTAGATTGTTTTTTTCTCACAGAGGTATGTAGCCCAATATCCAACACGGAATATCCAACCGAAGAAGTGAAGAAACAGCGCAGCGTTGTAGATTCGGCGACGGGAACCAAAAGACGTTAACAGGTTCTTAACTTGGATATTGGATATTCCGTGTTGGATATTGGGTATTCAATTGAATAGTACAAGGAAACACGAAAATGAAGAATGACTCTGTGATGTCTATACGACTATTGACTACTTACTGCTTACTGCTGACTGCCACTTGCGGTCTTGCTGCTAACGATGCCCAGAAGATGGGATTCAACCATCTGGGGGCGGAGTTTGGCGCGTATGAAGTGGATGCGCAAGGCGGTATCAAGCTGGGCGGAGTGAAGAAGGGCGGTAATCGTTTAGGGTATCCCATCGGAGGGGAGTGGAAACTGGCGATCGACAAGCAGAAGATGGGGGTTCTGGAGAAGTGGTATGCGAAGTTGCCGGGCGATGCAACAATAACCCTTCCCGGCACACTAGACGATGCGGGCATTGGTGAGCCGTGCAAGCCGTCGGTCTCTATCCTGACACGCGCTCATGAATATATCGGCATGGCGTGGTATCAGCGGGAGATTGATATTCCTGAATCTTGGAAGGGCAAAACCGTCCAGATGTGGCTGGATCGTGTGATGTGGGAGAGTCGTCTCTATGTGGATGGAAAATTGATCGGGAGCGAGGACTCCCTGTGTACGCCGCATGTTTATGAATTAGGCGTGCTGTCTCCTGGCAAACATGTTTTGACGTTGCGCATTGATAACAGCGGACGCCCCGGCGCGAATTGTCATGGCTATGGCGATGATATTCAAATCCGCTGGAATGGTGTCGTTGGGCGCATGGAGTTGATCGCCCGCGATGCGGTTCATGTCTCCTCCGTGCGTACCATCCCGGACATGGTCAATAAACGTGTACGTGTGTTAACGAAGATTGTGAACGAGACCGGGCGTACCATCGATGGCGAACTCACGCTTTTTGCACGTATTCGCGGCGAAAATGAGGTCGTCGGAAAGTCGAAGAACTGGTTTAAGATGGCGGGCAAAGAGGCGATGGTCGAGTTGATCATCCCCCTGGATAAGAACTGGAAGCCGTGGGATGAATTTAGTGCGGCATTGTATGAGGTGGAGAGCAAAGTGACAGCCGAATGCGAGGGCGAAAAATTCAGCGATGTTTCGACAACCCGTTTCGGGATGCGCGAGCTGGGACAGGCTGGGACGCAATTTACGTTGAATGGACGGACGATCTTTTTACGCGGCACGCATGACGGCATCGGATTCATGCTCACCGGCCATCCAGCCGGCGATGTGGAGAGCTGGCGACGTGTGTTTGAAATCTGCAAGGATTACGGGCTGAATCATGTGCGCTATCATTCTGTCTGCCCGAATGGTCCAGCCTTTATCGCTGCAGATGAAGAGGGGATTATGCTTCAGCCTGAATTGCCAGTGTGGGCCTCGATCAAAGAGGATTGGGCAGGGCAGGCGTTTCTACAACGTGAACTGGATCGTATCCTTGAGTTTTACGGGAATAGTCCGAGCTTCTGCATGTTCAGCATGGGCAATGAACATGCCGGCAACTGGGATTTTCTGGGACGCATGGTGGAACGCGCGAAACGGATGGATCCGACGCGCAGATATGTTGCGGCCAGTAACGAGTATATCCGGCCGGGTGAACGAGGCGTTCCTGTCAATCCGAATGACGACTATGCCACGATCATGTTTGGCGCAGAGAAAAACGGGGAGCGTCCGCGCATCCGCTATATGGAACGTATGTCGCCTGGCAACGAGGATTTCGACCGTGCTGCGGATTATCGTTCCATCATTGAGGATTTCAAGGTGCCCGTGATCGCCCATGAATTGGGACAGTGGTGGAACTATCCGGACTTCAAGGAGATCGACAAGTATACCGGAGTCCTGAAGGCGCGCAATCTGGAGATTTTTCGCGATGAGGTGAAGGCTGCCGGCCTGCTGGAACAGAATGAGGAACTGCGCATGGCATCCGGCTATGAAGCTGTTGAGTTGTATAAAGAAGATATTGAACGCAACATGCGTACGCCCAGACTCGCAGGATACCAGTTGCTGGATCTGCATGACTATTCTGGACAAGGGACGGCCTTGATTGGGCTGCTGGACACCTTCTGGGATTCCAAGGGGTTTGTTACGCCAGAAGCTTTCAGAGAATTCTCCTCGCCCACTGTGATTCTCTCGCGCATCCCGAAGACGATTTGGGAAGCAGGAGAAACGATAAAAATTCCTCTGGAGGTCGCTCATTACGCATTAGCTGACTGTCCGGACACAACAGTCGAATGGTTTTTCACAACGGACAAGGGGGTGGTGCTGTCAAAAGGTCGTACGCTGCCAACAACGCTCAAGACAGGGCACACGACCATGATCGGCGATGTTGTGATGACCGTGCCGGAAAATCTGGCAGCGGAGATTACCTTGAATGTCCAGTCCTCTCCGGCTGTCAAGAACCGCTGGCGGCTCTGGTGTTATCCGAAACAGCCTGTTGCTGTGAAAGGAGCCGAGACCGTACGTGTCGCAACAACCTGCGATGCGGACTTGCTCGCGTTTGTTGAAAAGGGAGGCAAGGCCTTGTTGATTGCCACGGACTTGGCGTATCAGGTGCCAGCCTACTTTGTCAATCCGATCTGGACGCCGCAAAACAATATTGAGACCTGTGGTGCGCTGATTCGGAATCAGCATCCTGCGCTCGCGGATTTCCCGACACGCTCCTTTTCTGATTTTCAATGGCACAACTTCATGCGTCCGGGACGTGCCTTCATTTTAAACGATGCGCGAATTATCCATCCGATTATTCAGAACATCGAAGCGCCGTCGGTGCGTCGCAATTTTCATCTCGCTTCGCTCTTCGCCGTCAAGCTGGGCCAGGGAGCGCTGGTGGCGACTTCATTCGATTTGCGTGATACCCGCCCCGAATTCCGTCAACTCAAGCAGAGTCTGGTCAACTACTTGGCCAGAGGGGAGTTTGCGGAGGCGAGTCAGATTACGCGCAATGACCTGATGCGCGTCATCGATCCTCCGCGCTTCAAGATTGTATCTGATCTCGCAGGTAAAAAAGTTTTAGAAGTCAAGCCTGCGGCAAAGGCTTTGGAGGAAGGCTTTAAGGCGTGGACACCTGATTCTGATCACGTGGTGGTGAAGCAAGACGGTTTTGGATATCGTTTTGAAAAGACAGATCGCAGGTGGGGGATCAGTGCACCAGGAGACATGGTTGTCCGTAAAGGCGACCAGGTACGTGCGTGGTCACTCAATCGTTCGACCCTTTTTATCACCTGTCCGAAAGGATTCTCTGGAACCGTGTACATTCATTTTCAAGACCCTGAGAAGAGTGGCAAACGTGAAGGATATGTCTTTGGCATAGGCGGCGCTGTGATGACAGGAACGCAAACAAGCGAAGGAAAATGGGCAATGCTTGCGATCCGTCCGGAAGATAGCGCCTCGGGTGAAATCCCCCTCTACTTCCGCAAACTCGCGTATGGAGAAGGGTGGTCCAGTACGCCGCTTGTTACGGGGTTGGTGGTCACGGAGTAATGACAGGTGGTCAAATAGACGGTAACTTCTTAAATTGAGCGTTAAAAGTTAAACGTTGAGCGTTAAGCGTTTGAATTTTTAACGTTTAACTCTTAACGCTTAAGTTGCAATAACGCAATAACGCAATAAGGCAATAACGCAATTCTTCCGTTGCACAACACAGCAAGCGAAATGCACGATAAAGCATGTCATTAAATCTCACTCTTTGATAATATAGATATACTAAAAGTGATACGAGGAGTGTGCATTATGAATACAATGATGAAGAAGTTCGTTGGGTGTGTGTGTTTCTTTATGAGTCTGACATGGGCTTCGCAAGCCGGTGGGATTTTCACATGGACCAACGGCACTGGCGATAACACGGGAAACTGGAGTGTGGGGGCGAATTGGACCAACAATGTGGCTCCGACCAACACCAGCTCGTTTGTATTTGGAGCTACCACGGGGACTACGACGCTAACCAACGATATTACGTTCACCAGTTTGGGTACGATCACGTTCAACAGCGATGCGCCTGCTTACACGATGAATGGCAATCCCCTTGCGAGTGGTGGTACTGCTTATTTCGGCGGGTTCATCGTCAATAGTGGCAGCAGCATCACGCAGACGATCAACCTCAACTTAGGCGCCTTGTATGAGAACGCCTTCAACGTGTCTGGCGGCGGCAATCTAACGCTGGGGGGATCCTCCGGAAAAGGCGGAACTTACAACCCTAATTTGACCATGAATGGTACCGGGGTGCTGACCCTGAACGGTGCCACAGGCTTCGGTGCCCCCTATCTGACTGTAAATACCGGAACGGTGGTTCTGGCCAAGTCGGTTACGGCGGGCGTGGGATCTTCCATAACCATAAATAATGTTGGCATGGTCATATTGGGATCGTCCAACCAGGTGTCGGGGACTCTCACTATGTCTGCCGGTGCCACCTTCGATTTGAACGGCTACGATAGTGGGTCGATGGTAGCACCTAATCAGGCAGGCTTTTTTCAGATTAATGGAACGGGTGGTCTTATCGTGAATAATGCTTCGGGCACAGGCACGAACGTCTTGCAACTTGGAGGTATGAATCTTGCCGGTAGTTATGGAGCGTTCGGTGGCAGGATTATGGACGGATCAAGCGCGAAGACCGCGTTGGGTCTCGGGTATAATTGCTGGAATAGCGTCTTTCAGATGTTAACTGGAAACAACACCTACAGTGGGGGTACCACATTTGGTCCAAAATCGCAAACATCAACCTATACCGGTGGATCGACGCTCAGTATCAGCAGCATGCAAAATATCGGTGCTGCCGGGAGCCGGAATCTAGCGTTTAGTGGACCCGCCAGCTTTGTTGCTCAATCAATCCTGCAAATTACCGGAACGGAAATCACAGATTCGTCCGGTTTTGATTCGATCATCTTCAACCCCGGTACGCGAGTCGGCTTCGACATTGCTGATCCGTCCAATACGTTCACCCTCAGCCAGGCATTGACCAACGGGGCCAGCGGAGTTTTCGCAAAGAGGGGTGCCGGGACGCTGGTGCTGAAGGGCGCGGCAACTTACACGGGTGCGACCACAATCGAAGGCGGTATCTTGAAGGTTGATTATCAGAGTGGTTCCCTGAACAGCGCGACGGCTCCAACCTTTTCCGGTGGCAATCTTTTCTTGCTTGGAAAGAATTCCGGCACAACGAGCCAGACGCTTGGAAACCTTACTGTGAGCACCGGCGGCGGCAATCTCCTGATCGATCCGAACAATGGCCCTTCCACAACACTGGCTTTGGGTACACTTACCACTACGGCGGCTGGGGGAAGTTTTATGCTGGGTAAGGTCTTGAATGCCGGAGGTGGAGCCGTTACCAATACTACAACAACGAACAAAAAGACGGATGGGACATACGGTGGACGTGTGATTTTTGCCACTGGCATTGCCAACACCGGTTATGATTTCGCGACCACTTTAACTGGAACCCCATACGTACTTTCGGCTTACACGTCAGCCACTGTGCTGCCGACCTCCGTTGGTGCGAGTGCGACCAATTACAAGATGATAAGCAACACGGCTCTGGTTGGCAATGTCGCAGCCAACTCGCTTAAACTTGAATCTCCCTCGGGTGATTTAGCGCTGGCTGGCTATACCCTGACGAACACCAGCGGCGGTTTGCTGTCCGTGGGTACAAGTGCTGTCCAGATCACTGGTGACGCCGGTGTCATTGGCCTCACCGCAGGCAATGGCAGTGGAACCTACGACCTCATCGTCCACCAGTATAATAGCAATGGCCTGAACATCGGCGCTGTTATCGGTAACAATGGAGCCAATGCGGTTGCTCTCGTAAAGGCCGGCACCGAAACACTCACCCTCAGTGGCATCAACACCTACACAGGGGCGACCTACATCAACGGAGGTGCCTTGAGCATCACCGCCGACAACAACCTCTGCGGGTTCAACGGAACGTTGACACCGCTATGTAGCACAAACGGCACGGCTGTGACTTGCTCGGCGGCTTCGCTTCCCACAGGCTTCGCCGTTGGTGCGTCGTTGTTGGGCCGGGCCGTGAACGCCACGGGTGGAGTTTCTGGGGCCTACACCATCACCCTGAGTGGTGCTCCAAGTGCGGTGCTTACCAACGGAACGGCGTCATGGGCTTATATCCCTTCCGCTGTACTCTATATCAACAACGGTGGCCGTCTACAGACCAGTGGCAACTTCGCGCTCAACGAGTCCAATTCTGGCGGCACGGCGGGGACAACCACGCAAAACAGGACGATCACCATCGGTTCTGGCGGGGGTGGGATTGAAATTCTGTCGGGCACGTTAACCAACTCTGGGGCTATCACTGCGAATGGTCAGTTCATCAAGAGCGGTCCGGGCATGATGGTGTCCACTGTCGCGAACACCTTCAATATGGGTGGGTTGACCGTCAATGACGGTACAATGCTGTTCACCGCTGCCAACACCTTTAATAATCGCGTGACCGTCAATAGTGGTACGCTACGGTTCAGTCTCACCGGCAACAATTTGTACGGTGGCGTGACCCTCAACGGCGGCATGTTGCAATTCGACGCCGCCAACACCATTGCCGGTGGCATGACCCTTAATGGCGGCGCATTGAGCATCAACAGTCTCAGTTATGTTGGCTCGACCCCCCTTACCTTCGCTGGTGGAAACTTGCAGGTCACCAGCACAAGCATGACCACTGTGAACAGCCTTAATGTGAACGGGGCAAACTTCTCTGGCGGGTTTGACATCACCAATGCTACGGCTTCGTTCATCGTGACGAACGCCATCAGCGGCTCAGGCTCGCTGGTTAAGTCGGGTAGTGGCACGTTGGTGCTTACCGGCTCCAACACCTATTCCGGCTCCACCACCATCAGCAACGGGACGCTCATTGCCCGGGTCGCAGTTCCCATTGTCAATGCAGGCTTTGAGTCGCCAAGCTCGGGAGCCTGGACCTACATGAAGGATTTTTCAGGCAAGGACAATGATGGGGTTCTCGGCGGCTGGAGATCCGCTACTTCTAACTTGGTTGGTTTTTGCCAGGGCACATTCTGTCCCACACCTCTTCCGGAAGGCATCCAAGGCGCCTTCATACAAGTTCCCGGATATATCGAGCAGGTCATTACTGTGCCGGAGGACGGCACATACCAACTGGCGTTTAAATTTGTTAGGCGCAGAACTGTCAATGTGGGTATATCCGTCAAGTTTAACGGCGTGATGAAGGCGTCTTGGCCTCTCGCTGGGACTTACTCGGCTTGGACTTCTATGTTGACCAATATCACGTTGACAGCAGGCGCGTGCACGACCCGGTTCGAGAATGCTACAGGAGATGATGTCACAATTGATGATGTTCGCTTGTATACGGCTAGGGGTAGTCTGTCTACCAACACAGATCTTTCGATCATTGCCGGCGCTACCTTTGATCTGGGCTTTTCCCTCCAGACAGTCAGAAACCTTGCGGGTGCCGGAACGATTGCGACTGAGGCGGGTGGGACGTTGACCGTCACCGGCACGAACAGCTTCACGGGCACCATCGCGGGGAACGGGGCGCTGAACGTTTCTGGCGTGATCTCCCCAGCGGGGCCGGGCGTCTTCGGCACAAATACTGTGGCCCAGGCGCTAACCTTCAGCGGCACTCTGGAGGTGGATGTGGCGACAGACGGCTCCAGCGACCGGCTGGTAACGCAGGGGACGCTTGATTTGACCGGGGCGACCTTGTCGGTGGTGAATTCCTCTGGACTGAATAAAGACAAACAGTATGTGATCCTCACGTACAGCGTCGCGCCGACGGGGACGTTCAGCGACAGTAATTTGCCACGTGGTTGGACGACGAAGAATGACACGACCAACAAGCGGATCTTGCTCCGGGCCAATACCGGCACGATGATCCGGTTCTTCTAAATAAGATCGCTGACCGTGGGTATCGGGAATAAACGAGGGGAGCAACTTTTTTTGTATGGCTAGTCGTAAGCCTGGGAGTATAGGCGTCCTCGCCTGTACAAAAAGTAGTATGTTTATGCAGGTCCGGCAATTGCCGGACCTGCGAACAGGCGGGGCGCCTATTCGCCCAGCAAGGCTCCAAAGTCCGTTTTTCAATCATTCCAATATTTCCGTGAAGTTATAGGTTTAAAGAAAATGATAAATATGCGTCGCTCTCAAAAGATAAACAAACGATTTTTGATTTTCGCGGGTGTGGCGGTTACGGTGATGTGTCTGCAAAATAGTCAGGCAAGCCAAGCGTATCTATTGGACACCGGAGGGCTTCGGGATGTTGAAGAACTTTACCTGGTAGGGGCTCTGCAGGGAATCGTCAACCGGGATGCTCCTCGCCTTTTTCTGAGCGGTCTGGATCATGGGATGTGCGCAGGGGCCAATAATGTGTATGTGAAGTATTTTGAGAAAGAGAAGGGCTTCACGTTCATCCGCTTAAAGTCATTGGGCGATGCTATCTCTACGTTCGCTGTGATGAAGCGGGCGGATGGCGTCACTCCGTTGATCAAAGGATTGGTCAAGTATCCCACCTTCTATGTGGACTCGGCGAAGCGCAGCAAGGTCGGCACGTATTACAACTTTTGGATCGCTGCCAATTTTGCAGCACAGGAAGACTTGCTGCCGGTTACCGACACGATTCTGAAATGCCAGACCGCGATGTTGTCGGGCTCCGAGTTCTGGTGGAAGGATGAGACGATGGGGGGTGGATGGGGAGCGATGTTTTCGGTGCTGAAGCGCCCCCCAGCCGGCGGGCTTTCGGTACAAACCCGTGCCGGGGTCAAAGGCAACAAGTCAGGATACGCCAATCGAACGGTCTATCTGGATGTGGATGTGACCCCGAAGATCGAGGTGGTTGTCAGCGATCTGACACCTGGAGGCGCCTGGGCCCTGCATATCAAGACGCCGACGACGGTGCAGACCCCTGTTAATTGTCGCGCAGTCCGCGTCCCCGGACTGACCGACATCCGCAGGACGGGAACCTTTATCGTCGATCTAGCGGCCTCTGGTCTCTTCAATCCCCGTGCCGCCAGGGCCGAGTTGCAGATATCTCCGGTCGGCCAAGACGTATCCGTCACGGTCAAGTCGATCCGCCTTCTGAATGCAAAGGGCGAGTGCCCCACTGTCGCGCCTTATGCGCCAAGGAAGGACATCTTCCAGAGACTTGCCGTCAAACGTGATCTTGTGACCTCTGCCCCGTATGAACAGGACGAGGAAAAAGCATGCGAATGGTCGCTGGCAAACCAGCGGAAGCAATGCGCCCCTGGCGCGTTCGGATCCTTTTCTGGCGGATCCTGGATCCTCAAGGGACTGGACTATGCCATCTCGAAGAAGGTGTATCTCTTTTACCAAGGCAAGGAGCCCTTTACCAATGACGGTTATCCGAATCTGGACAAGATTCTGGCTGCTCTTAAACCACCGGGCTTGGTCTTTGGCTGGCTCGGAGGCGAGTCCTACTCCTGCATGAAAATGGGTGAGTATGGTGCCCGGTATGCAGGTGGACCTCCCGAAAACTTTTCGTTCTGGCAATGGGTTCCACTGGATAAACCAGGTCGCCCTGTTCCTCTCCCACAGGTGCGCGAGGTCAAGGGGCTGGAAAACAAAATTTATTTGAATTTCAGTTGGGCTTCTGCGGACGCCATCGAGTTCACCTATAACCTGATGGAAGGTTACTGGGAGGATCCAAACCGTGGAACAGTGCCGATGACATGGGGCTTTAATCCCTTGATTGCCCAATACGCCCCGGCTTTAGCGGAGTTTTACGCGCATTCAGCCACTCCGAAAGATTCCTTTTGGGGATTCACGGCGGGTTACACCCACGCTTCCTGTTTCCCCTCTGAAAAATTAAAGCTTTACGCGGAAGAGACCCGCCGTGGGCTTTTCGAGTTGGGGACCTCTCCCGCAGTGGATGTCTGGGACTGCGATAACAATTGCTCACCAACGTATGAAGAGCTCAGTACGTCCTCGGCCTTTCCAGGCGTCAAACTGATGAGCGTTCTTCCCTCGGTACGCGGCCCTGAGACCTTCTGGCTCGACAATGGAGCAGTTGTGATGCGTAACGATAAGCGGTTTCACGGGAAGAGTCAGAAAAACGGAGGAACCACGCTTCAGGGGATTGTTGATGCCATCAAGGAAATCGAGGAACAATACCCAGGCATGGACCCCAAATTCCTGACCGTCAACACCCGGGTTTCTCCCACCTTTGTCAAGGAGCTCCAGAGCTTGTTGCCGGAGCATGTGAAGATCGTAGGAATGCCCGATTTTATAGGGCTTGCAGAGGAGTCGGGTGCTGTGGTGGCGATGCCTTATTCCGACGGGGTCGGTTCGGGCGACCGCGTTAAAGTAAAATTCCAACTGCACAATGCGTCGGGGCTGACCGGACTGCCGGGTAAAATCACCTGGACGCTTCCGCCCGGCTGGACATCGTCCCCCAGTGAATGGAATCACGGTTCAGTTCCGGTCGGCTCCAATCTGAAGCAGGTGGTGACGTTCACGCCGCCTGCAGGGTTAACCAACGGCTCTGTCTCGATCGTGTATCAGGATTCAAGGTTTCGCTGGAAAAAAGAATTTTCTCTGACCACCTATCTAAAGTCTACCACCGTCACCGACTGTGATTCAGAAGCGGGATGGATCGCCTCGAACGGCGCCTCCGTGACCATGGATCGCGATATGATCAAGGTCACCCCGAAAGCGGTCCGGACGCGCAGTGAATATTTCGGAAGCGGCAGAGGCGTGGCAAACACAGGCCGCGTCACCTTCCCGGTGAAGCAGATTGATTTCAGCCGCAAACCGATCCTCAAAATCACGACACCGGATCTTAACGGAAGTGGGACGACCATCGGTCTCCTGAATGCAAAGGGCGTATGGAAGAAATGCGCTGAAATAGGCGTGGGAACGTGTTCTATTGATGTGGCCACCATCACCCAATGGACCGGTACGCAAGATGGCATCCTGACACTTGATCCTACCACCCGCTTTGGCAGTCTTGTCCGAATACGCAGTATCAAAGTTTGTTACCCATAATAATCAATCATCACTATGAAAAACAGAACGCTTATGTTAACGGCCATCTCCTGTGCGCTCGCTTTGGGCAGTGGGGTTGGACTTGCTACCAATGCTCCGGTCAGCCGTGCGAAAGCGGGCGCCGCCATCCCCAAGAAGGCATCTGGGGAACTGACTGAGTTCGACTTACTCAAAAAACAGTTAGCCGCTTGCAAGAAATGGGATATACCCCGTCTTCAGCGGGAAGCTCTCCGACCCGAAGCCGCGTTCTTGGAGACGGATTCGAATCCCGTTGACGTGGTCTGGCGGCGTACCCGCGCATTGCTGGCCGATCTCCAGCGCAAGAGCCCTGCGCCGGATCTGGAGAAAGAGGCGGCCGTCCTGAAAGCGCTGACCCCCGCTGTCGAGCTCTTGCGCAGCAAAGGCTTTGCCATGGAGGTTGAGAGCCGCAAGGTCTTCGATCAAATCACGGCGGTGCGCCGGAAGATCGCATTCAAGAACCCGCTGCTGGACTTTGATAAGATTGTGTTTCTTAAACATAACATGCAGGTACGCGGGGTCTTTCACATGGTGGACCAATACCTCGGGTTCAACCAGAAAAAGGCAGGGGGTGTGTTTGTGCTCGAAAATCCCTTTGGCGAGCATCCCCGGGTGAAAGACTTGCTGGCGGCCTCAAAGGTGGCCAAGGGTCGCCTGGAGGGGCGCTCGCTCACCGACCAGGGTTCCTTTATCAGTCTGGATCTCGATTACGATAGCAAGACGCTCCTCTTTGCGTTTTCCGAGGCGGAGTATGGGGTTCCCCCCGGTGCCTCGTTTGCCAACCAAAAACTCACGGCTGAGGAACTCGCCAAGAACAAGGAGAGCGCGCATTATTATTTCCGCCCAGAAAGCGTTTTTCATGTGTTCAAGGTAGATGCTGATGGACAGAACCTGCTCCAGCTCACTGACACCATTAATAATGACTACGATCCCTGCTTCCTGCCCAATGGGAGGATCGTATTCATCTCGGAGCGTTTGGGGGGAAACCAGCGCTGCGGCGACAGGGCGTTGCCCTCTGCGACTCTGAATGCTATGATGCCTGACGGCAGCGACGTGATTCAGTTGAGCTGGCATGACACCAACGAGTGGCACCCCAGCGTCGATAACAACGGCATGATCGTCTATACCCGCTGGGATTACGTGGATCGCGATAGCGATGTAGCCCATCACCTCTGGCTCTGCTATCCCGATGGACGCGACCCCCGCAGCTTCGGAGGAAACTATCCAGACCGGCGCGAATTCCGCGCCTGGATGGAGATGTCCCTGCGGGCCATTCCCGGGTCTCACAAATACATCGGCACGGCATCGGGTCATCACGGGAACGCTTATGGATCGTTGATCCTGAAAGACCTGCGCGTAAAGGATGACCGGGAGATGTCGCAAACTCGCAGAATTACTCCTGACGTCCAGCTTCCCGAGTCCGAAGCCGCCCCCGGGGTTCCTATGCAGCCAAGAGGCACGGGCTCGGGAGTCCTGGCGTTTGGAACGCCGTGGCCGCTGAGCGAGGATTATTACCTCTGCGTCTATTCCCCGAACGGACGTAACCATGGGATCTACCTGGTGGATAGCTTCGGCAACCGGGAACTGCTTTATCGCGATCCTGCAGTCGCCTGCCTGGATCCAATTCCCTTCCGGCCCCGTCCGCGGCCGCCGATTATCGCGGCAGCAACGATTCAGGCCAAGGCCGACTGGAAGAACGCTCAAACGCCCAGTCAAGCCCAGATGGCGATGGGGACCGTGGCGGTCATGAATGTTTACAAGGGCGAATTTCCACTGCCCAAGGGAACAAAGATTAAGGAGTTGCGCGTGGTCAACGTCTTCCCCAAGGACAACACGTTCATGGATAAACCGCGCATCGGCGTTGCGGCCCAATCCCTTGCCCGAGGGGTGCTGGGTACGGCTCCTGTTGAGGAGGATGGCAGCGTTTATTTCAACATGCCCACGGGCGCAGGGGTCTATTTCCAATTGCTCGATGAAAAGGGGGTGGCGGTGCAAACCATGCGGTCGGACACCTACCTGCATCCCGGAGAGTGGATGAGTTGCGTAGGCTGTCATGAGGAGAAGCACGAGACGTTGAATACGCCTCCTGACCAAGCCCTGATGGCGTTGCGGCGGGCACCCTCCACGCTTCAGCCCGAAGCCGAGGGGAGCTATCCGCTGACGTTCCCGCGTCTGGTACAGCCAGTGCTGAATGCCAAATGCGTCAAGTGCCACGACGAGAAGGCACCTAAGCGCAGTCTGCACGGGGACCGCTTCACCAAGGATGGTTCCTCGGAGGCGTTTGGTACCCTGAGCAAGTTGGCTTGGGGGATGAGCGGCGGCAACGGGATCATGATTGCCCGCAAAGAGCTCCAATACTCGTTGCCCGGCAAGGTGGGAGCCCAAGCCTCCAAACTCTATCCGATGCTCCTGGCCGGCCATAACGGCGTGAAACTTACACCTGCGGAGATGCGGCGCATCACGCTCTGGCTTGATTGCAACAGCAACTTCTACGGGGCCTATCAACAGCCAGAGCGGCAAGCCCGAGGGGAAGTAGTCCGTCCGGTCTGGGGCGTCCCCGCCTGGAGCGATTTCAAGCAGTTCGTGAGATAGGCTTCGTGCACTTCACACGTAATACACGAATGGGAAAGTGATTTCCTGAGCCCTGACCTCACGCAGGCAAGTTTTTTTAACCACGGATGAAACAGATCGACACGGATTTAGAGAGGGAGTGGAGGCGTAGGTGGGTCCTCGTCTGTACAATGGGGTAAATCGTTTACGGAAGACAAATGCTTTGCCTTCTTCGTACGGGTCAATCATGGGTGGTCAGCGCGGTGATTGATACATAGGTCCGCCAAATGCTTATCACGGAGTAATGAAAGATGTTGAAACGTAGGAACACATTTCACAACGGTTGTTTACGACTCGCTCTTCTAGTGCTGGGCATCGCATTCTTTAGTCAACTTCAGGTCAATGCCGAGGGACTCAAAAGGATAGCACCCGGTTATCCAGAAGTAGGAGGACCTTCAGGCGTGAAGAAGGTCTATGTGATTGATGCGGCTCAAATCGATGACCCTGATGAGATCTTTCTTTTGACATCACTTCAGGGGATCGTGAATAAGCGAGGCCCCCGGTTATTTGTGAAAGCCTATTTTCACAAATATGGGCCGGAGGAAGAGATATTTATAAAATATCTGACGGAGGTCAAAGGGTATCAGTTTGAATGGATACAGTTAGCTGATGCTTTGAAGCTGTTTGCGGAAGAGAAATGCTACAAAGGATATGTTCGCTATCAAGCTAAAAATTATGAGCAAGGGTGCGTTGCGGTTACGTTGGCAGGACTGAACGACACGCTTCCGTTGTGCGACAGGACCGAACAGTATGCAACTCCTCTGTTGTCGCGAAAAGACCTTTTTTATGAGTCGGATTTCACGCGAGTCAACAATGTGTGGCAGCCCTTTTATGCGAAGATTGATCGGAGCTCGGAGGGCGTGCGTGTTGGCAAAAGGGAGGGGGTCGAAACGCTTGTTAAAGCCGTAAGAGCGGGTTTGCAGGCTGTGATCGAGATCAACACGGCGCGTACGCCTTTACTCGAGATTGATGTTCCTGAGGTTAAGGGAACGTGGTCGTTGTTTATTGATCAAGGGGCTGTGCACAACGGCAAAGATTCGTGCGTCTGGCTGGAGAGGGACACGACAAAAAAAGGGGTGCTCCGGTATGATTTAACGCAGATAAAGGATATTGTTCCGGGCAGCAGGCGCGTGATTGTACGGTTTGTGGTTCCTGAGTTGACAAGTGCCATCTTGTTGAAACGGTTCCGTTTGTTGACACGCGAGGGGACGGTGCCGGAGATTCCGAAGCAGAAACCTAGGCGTTTTCCGGCGTTGCCCGTTGAAATGGATTTAGCTGCAAAATTTTCCGACAGTGAGTCCTTATGGAGTTGGGCTGTTTCGGAACTTCTGCCGCGAACCAGCAAGACGTATGCCTTTGCCGCTCAACCGGGGTGGTACAATACCCGAGGGCTCGACTTGGCTGTCGCACAACAGGCATTTGTTTTTCAAAAGTTTGACCATAAAAAGCCAGTAGCAAGTCCTTACGAGTATCCGTTACTGGACTCTGTTTTGAACCATTTAAAACGGCCGGGCATCATGCTCGGCTGGATTGGTGACGAGTGGACCTCCTGCACGAAGCTGACGGCTTACGGGCATTCGATGTTCCACAGCGGGGCGGCGAATCTCAGCTTCTGGGCACGGGTGCCAACCTCTGGCGGCGTCAAGCTTCCCAGGAACCCGATTACGCGGGAGCCCCTGAAGAACAAGTTCTATGTCTGCTGGTCTGTCAATCCGGGGGACACCGCCAATGGGTTTATGAGCCTGTACTGGAACAGTGGCAACTGGTGCGATCCGAATCGAGGGAAGGTGCCCATGATCTGGTTGTTGAATCCTGTGATTCAGAAGGTGGCGCCTGCGGTGACGGAATATTTCGCTTCAACAGCGACGGCAAAAGACACCTTTATGATTCCTCCGACAGGGGCCGGCTACACGTATCCGGGTGCGGTTCTTGGACGCGAGGAGGTGCTCCGGCCCTTTATGGAGGAATCGCGGAAACTGGCGTCAGAGATAGGGTTGGAAGGAATGGTCGTATGGGATCCTGCGGTCCATCGCCCCTTTGGCGGTTGGTATCAGCCGGGGCGTGAGGCCCCCGTCAAATTATTTGCTAAGACCCTGTCAGGGTCAAAACAGGGGCCCCACAGCAACATCTATCTTGAGGATGGGACTCCGGTTATTTTAGTTGGCAACAAGGCGAGCTATGGAGAATTTAAGAGAACCTACCACTACGATAACATGGATCGCTCTGCAGACTTTGTTCCGCAACTTGTGAACTGGATTAAAAATGTCGCCAAAGAGAATGCGCCCCCCCTGTTTATTTTCACGGAAGAACATCTGACACCCACAGAGATGAAGTCGGTCGCGGAGCAACTCCCCGGAGATCAGTTCGAGGTGATCGGTTCCAGTGACCTTGTCCGGCTGGCGCGGGAGTCGGCTTCGTTGGTTGTAACGCCCTATACGACCTCTGTGTCGCCCGGTGAGTGTTTCTCCGTGGAAGTCTCTGTGTATAATCCAGACGGAGCCTTTAACGACGGCGGAGAGATCAGGATGGTTCTCCCTCCGGAATTTTCATGTTCCGAAGCCATCTGGAAACATGCTCCGGTTGCGAAGGGGGGAGCGGCAAAGCATCTGTTTGAAATAAAGGCCGCCGGCGAACTTACGAAGGGGGAGAGGAAAATCGATTTTTTCCATTCCAAAATCAGTCATTGGAATCGTTCCGTACGTTTCACCTGTTACCCTGGGGCCCTGCAAGCGATCGAAACGGAAGACTGTCCTGGCAAATGGCAGCCTCAAGGCGCCGTTGAAATTGTTCGCACCAAAGGACTTGTTGAATTCCGTCCCCTTGAGAGCAGAAATCTGCATGACTACTGCCTTGTGAGGGACAAAAAAACAATACCCCCGGATCCCGTTCTGTCGTTGCCCATGACCATTAATTTTGACGCAAATCCGGTGCTCGAGCTCAACCTCTATGATGTTTACGGAAAGTTTTCGCTGTCGATCACGGACGGGAACAATAAAACCATTCATTTGTATTCGAACAGCGCTGCGGTTGGGATCACGACCCTTCCGTTGTCAGACGCTACCCAGTGGAAGGGGACGAAGAACGTCGTATTGAGCCTTAAGCCAAGAATCAATCACGGCGGTAGTTTGCTCATGCGTTCGCTCAAGATCCATTATGAAAAGAGATTCACCCCTTGAACGAACCACAATGGAATAATGAAATAATGGAATGGTGGAATATTGGAATAGTGGAAGAAAGTGCTCTCGGGAGGGCCGAGCGCCCGTCTCGCCGTAGCCTATGGCGGATCACCCGGTCAAAATAATTTTTAGCATCCGAAAAGCGCGAACCATACGAATAGAAGAAAGGGTAGGGCGAATCGCAATACAGGCGCGTGCCCCTCCCTTGTGTCTGATGCCCTTAATAGGGTCTAAATACTTTTCGGCAGTGGTATAAGTCAATAAGGCAATAACGCAATAAGGCTCGTTGGAGCGAAGCGGAAACCATTCGGCGAATGCCGAAAGCGCTAGCGTTAATAAGGCAATAAGGCAATAACGACTCGTTACGTATCCGTAACCATTCGGCGAATGCCGAA
>JBAXOG010000086.1:0-20332 GCA_037133395.1 bacterium
TTGAGGGGGCTCTGGCGGCTACCTCGGTGAGGTGGCTAAATCAGGAAAATACAAAACGATTGTCTGGATCAAGAAGCCTAACGGCATCACACTTGGAAAGGTTATGGCATTATCCCTAACCACACCCTAACAGAATAAATCAAAACGTATTTTCAGAGGGCCTTCAAAGTATCGCTTTGATGGCCCTTGTATTTTATCAAAAACCACATGGACATTCTCTCCATCTTTATGTTAAAATAGCAATACTAAACAACGTTGTTAAGGACATAAAAAGTGCTTTGATTTAAAGCACACTTTTATTAAAAGGAAAACAAGAAACATGAAGTTCAACTCACTCATGAGTATTATTGTTCTTGGTGTGACGGCAGGGGCTGTGTTAGCCCAGCAGTCAACCAAGGCGCAAACAAATGCTCCTGCGTCAAAACTTCGTATGCTGGTTAAATCTGGGAGCGCAGGCGGGGCTATGCCTACCGAAGAAGAGATCCAGGCGTTCGTATCGGACTACAAAGAGACGGAGAACAGCAAAGAGTCCTTGTCGCTGGGTGTCCGTTTCGCAGTTCCTAAATTGGCGCCCGAACAGCGAAAAAAGTTTGAACGCACTAAAAAAGTACCCTATCAGTTGACTGTTGATCTGGCCAAGACCAAGGAAATTAATGGGAAGAAGATGGCCCTGCGCGTAACAGATGGCAAGTGCAATTTCGCCATTTTGGATGAAAACGGCAAAGTGATTAAGCAGTCCTCTGAAAACCTCATTAAGCTCTGCGCTTCCTGAGGAGGCGGAGGCGGGCTCTTCGGTGAAGTGGCCCAATCAGGAACATACAAGGTTATCGTTTGGATTCGCAAACCAAAAGGCGTGGTCCTCGGGAAAGTCGTCGAAACAACGCTCAATCTCTAAAACAGACGACGTATATTTGCCATAGTCCTTTCAGAACCAGCTAGGGTTTGAAAGGACTTTTTGTTTTTTTGACCCAAAAAACAGGGAAAAAAACTGAATTTTAGGGTTGCCGACAGAGATGTTTCTGCGTATGCTAATAGCTTTACAAAACTGTTAAGAAGAAAAGAGGCCTTATGGGTGGATTTTTTGGTGTTGTCTCTAAACAAGATTGTGTAGCTGATTTATTTTTCGGTACCGATTATCATTCGCATCTAGGAACAATACGCGGCGGGTTGGCTGTTCTCTCTTCCAAGGGATTCCAGCGTGCCATTCATGACATTTCGAACTCGCAATTCCGAACCAAGTTTGAAAATGACTTTAAGCGGTTTGAGGGAAATTCTGGTATTGGCGTCATCAGTGATAATGAAGATCAGCCTTTGCTGATTACGTCCCATCTGGGTGTCTATGCGATTGTCACCGTGGGAGTCATTGCCAATATCAATGACCTCGTGCAAGAAATGTTCGCTTCCCATTCTGCACATTTCTCTGAGATGAGCCAAAGTGGTGTGAGTCCAACCGAGTTGGTGGCCATGCTGATTAACACCCAGGAAACTTTTGAACAGGGCGTGCAGTATGCCCAGTTAAAAATCAGGGGGTCGTGCTCTATGTTGATCCTGACCGTAACGGGGACGCTTTATGCTATTCGCGACCGTTATGGACGTACACCGATTATCATCGGGGAGAAAGAGGATTCCATCGCCGTCGCCATGGAATCGAGTAGTTTCCCGAACCTCGGCTTTAAAACCCTTCGGGACGTTGGTCCCGGAGAAATGATTCGTTGCGAACCTGATGGCGTCACTACGCTGATCAAGCCTGGAAAAGAAAAGGCCATCTGCGCATTTCTCTGGGTTTACTTCGGCTATCCCGCCTCTTCGTATGAAGGCAAGAACGTCGAAGTCTCTCGCTATAATTGCGGCGCGGCCTTGGCCCGGGCTAATCCGGTTGATGCTGATTCCGTGGGTGGCGTACCCGATTCAGGTGTTGGCCACGCGTTAGGGTATGCGGCAGAAGCGGGCATCCATTATGCGCGCCCCTTCGTCAAGTACACACCGACCTGGCCGCGCAGCTTTATGCCGCCAGATCAGAAGCAACGCGAGCTGATCGCGCTCATGAAGCTGATCCCCGTTCCAGAATTGATTAAAGGCAAACGCCTGATCTTTTGCGACGACTCTATCGTCCGCGGCACACAACTCCGCGACCAAGTGAAACGGCTTTACGACGACGGAGCCAAGGAGATCCACATGCGCATCGCCTGTCCGCCCCTGCTCTATCAATGCAAATTTCTGAACTTCTCGCGTTCCAGAAGCGAAATGGATTTGGCGACTCGCCGGACCATTCGTGAGATTGAAGGCGATAATGCGGATATATCCGCGTATCGCAATCAGGATGGTCCTCAATACCGTGAAATGGTCGGGCGTATTGAGCAACGTCTAGGTCTGTCGTCTCTCGCCTATCAACGCCTCGACGATCTGGTCCAAGCCATCCAGATCCCTAAGGATCAGCTGTGTACCTACTGTTACACAGGCGAGGACATTACCAAACCGAATGGCTGCCAGCAGGGCTGTTCACGTTGCGCAGCGCCTTGCACGCCGACGGTGGCTCCTGCGAGAGGATAAGTCCATTCATGGACAAGAAGCATCTAGAGCGGTGCTCTTCAGCCGTAACACTTTCAGACATGGAAGTATTCGTCTTTCCTGAATTGATGTACAGTCTCGTGTTGGCGAACATCATGTCGCCTCGGCTATGGCAATGGCGAGATGACCCGTGGTTCCAGGGCATCCGTAAGATGAAGCCCTATCGCAGGCTTCAGCGTCTGAAACAGTACATTATGGACCATTACGTTTTCAACCTCGATCTGGAAACGTGGGGACTGACCAATCAAGCTCGCGAACTCGCTCGCTTTTCTAGCTTTCTTTCACCAGAGGTCATCGCGCAGTCTAATGCTCTTTTCGGATACACCGGCGATGCTTATTACTTCGATATCGACATCCGTACCCATTTCGGTCTCAATACGTATACCACAGATGTCATCCCCTACTGGAAGACAGAGACGATCGAAGCGATGGACGCCTTTCAGTATCGTGAAGGCTTCTCAACAGGTGCAGGGGAATGCGTATCGCTCGCGGCACTCTATGCCGCCTCCTTATTCGTGGTAGCCGGCATCCCGCTCGAAAAAATATTCATGATGGCCACTCCGTTGCATTCGCAGAATTTCATCGACGAAGCCGAAGGTATCTTGATTAATAATCGCCGCCTTGTGACCAAGGCCATGTGGTTCAACGGCACACAAATTTCTGGTCAGGCGCGGCGCGCCCTCGAACATGAACGCGTCACCATCGTGGCGCATCACACGGGCTTTATTCACACGCTCTATCCACGAGCGACCATACAGTCAGAGGCCTTCAAACGCTTTTCCACACAACTACGCACGTATCTGAAAACATCATTGACTCCTGAAATCCTCGGAAACTTCCTGCGTCAAAACCCAAAGGTCCGCGACTGCTTTGTCGTCCGCTGGCCCATCAACGGCATCAATCGTTATTTACTCCTCGAGCAAGCCTTTCGTTTTGAGCAGGACAGTACCTACAAAGTGACCGACCACACACGCGTCCGCCTCATGGAAACCATTCCGATGGAAACGTTTGCTGCAGGACATGCGCCCTGCAAGGTTGTGCTCAATGACATTGAAGATTTCGTGCGAACTCATGACATAAATCTAGAAAACCCGGAAAATGTCGAAGCTTTGAAACAGGCCATTGGCAATGCGTGCATGAGCGCAGCGGAAATCGTACAACAATTGATCCATTTCTGCGATACCGAGCCCCGACTCCCTGATGCTTCAGCAGCGACCTTTGACACCCGGGAACCCGCCATCTCTCTGACCACCAGCATGACGTGCGACGAGGTTATTGCTTATGTTGAATCGCTCCGTCTGCATAACGTGACTGCTGACATGGCTTTTTATGCCTGGCGCGATCTTTCGCGTACACGTATCGAACCCTTCATGCTAGCGGCAC
Source organism: bacterium (assembly GCA_037133395.1). GTDB lineage: Bacteria > Verrucomicrobiota > Kiritimatiellia > RFP12 > UBA1067 > CAIZQW01. The sequence continues at coordinate 3,952 of JBAXOG010000086.1, forward strand.
TGGAACGTAATCCCGTCTGCTTGTCGAGCTCAGCGTCACTGAACGAGCAAGCGTTGATCGCGCATATCACTGCCTGGCCAGGAGAATCGATTTATGATGGTTCGACACGTCTTGCCCAGCCCGATGAGGTCTGGAACTTTAAGCACGGCGACGGTCTTGAAAAGGCCATTCTCATGGCCTCCATCTTGCACAATCGTGGTGAAGGCGAGCTACTCGTAATACGTCACGCAGACTTCGCGAGCGTAAAATCCGCCGAGGGACGTACGATCTGTACTTGGCCTTCTACAAAAATGCACGACGGCTTTTCGATTAAAATCGAATCCCGTCACGAGCGCTAGCCCTTTTGCATAGAGCTGCCAAAGGGCGGGAGGGCGACCCAGTCGATGGGCTGATTATTGTGAATCAGGTGAAGATCGCGAAGCACTTCCTTCCAGTCCTGATAACGGTTGTCTGGATGCTTCGCCAACATCCGCTCCAGCAGGGTTACGACCGACATCTTGATATGCGGAACAAAAATACGCGGATCGGGCGCTTGGCTTTGTCCGACATGCGCACGCATGATATTTTCATCGTCAAGGCCGATGAACAAGGAGCGACCCGTGATCAGATGATACAGCGAGGCCCCCAGCGAATAGATGTCGGAACGGCAATCGAGATGGGTTGTGCCATAAATTTGTTCCGGCGACATGTAGGCAGGCGTCCCCCAAATATCATCACTGATGTTGGTATTGTCCTTGATCCGAGAAAAGGTCTTACAAAGTCCAAGGTCCGTCACCTTCACTGTGCCATCCGCATCAGCCATGATATTGTCGGGTTTAATATCACAATGAACCATCGCATGAAAATTCCACGCATAATCCAGAGCCACGGCAACGCTCTCCGCAATAATCAAGGCATCTTCCACTGGCATGCTTTTCTTACGACGAAGCCAATCGCCCATGGTATATCCTTCAACTAATTCCATGACGAAGTAACAGGACCCATTTGAAAAATTAGCATCATAGACTTGCACAATGTTCGGGTGCTTGAGCTGAGCCGCCGTACGCGCTTCTTGGCGGAATTGCTTCAAGTCCTCCTCTGTTTCCACAAACGATGTAGCCAGGATTTTAACGGCCACCATGCGGTCCAGTGAAATTTGACGAGCTTTCCATACAGCCGCCATGCCCCCCTTACCCAGCAATTCGAGCATTTCAAAGTTGGGCAAATTAACAGCCGGTTGAACCCCTTCACTCATCGTGTCCGAGCTCCTTCTCCACGACAATTTGTACACAACAAAGACCCCTCGCCCTTACACTCTGTACAGGGGGATCCTTTTAGTTTTCCTTCGCCCTTACAACGCGAACACTCCTGCACACCCAGCCCTAAACAACGGGTACAACGTACAGCCTGCCCACTCCCAGAACATATCTGGCAAGCCACACTGCCACGGGCATCACACTTCGAACAACGAACTTCACCAACGCCATAACAACGCGGACAGATGGTCTTATCTTCTGGCGTATCGTTCATACGAACCTCTTTACGCGTATTCGTGTCCGTCTTCTGAACATCGATGCGCCCGTTTTTACAACCCGTAAGGGGGCACTTGACCCAACGTTCGCCTTTGCAAGTCGTACAGGCCATCGCACCAATGCCCTGACAGGATTCGCAAGGAGGGAAGAAACCCGTCATCACCAGCGCACGCTGCTTCGCAGTCAGATATTTTTCAAGGTCTGCCGGGGCAAAGACCCGTCCAAGCCGAGCGGCACCGGAAAGCGTGGAACGCTGTTCGTATTCGGTACGACCACGTAACAAATCCGTTTTAATCTGAGGCACATCCGCCATGCCTGTAAAATTCCCACGTCCATTACATATCGGACAGATGGACTCCGTCAACTTATTCGTAGACTCGAGCTTTGTCTTGTTCACGCCGCCGCTACGCACGGCGCTCTTCGACTTAGCCAGTTTGCCTTTTCCTTGACAGACCCTGCACCTTATGATGCCCGATTTGACGACATTCATCGTACGCTCACAACCATTCAACAACGAAATACTTACCTCTTTTGGCAGACGATCGCTAGGGACAAGTCGCGTCATCGCCATCGCATTCTTGAAATACCAGTACGCAATCGCAGGGCTCTCGTTCGTTTCGGCCTTGCGCGCAAGACGAAAGTTCTCCTGGACCGCAGAAACAGCCGATTTAGAAATTTCATCTGAAACATTAATGGTTGGCAGGTCTTCGCCAGCGGACTTCTCCTTCTTCGGTTTGGGCAATTCGGCGTTACAACGCGAACATTTCGCCTCGTTTGGCTTCGCTTCCCGACCGCAAGACTTACAGATAATGAGACCCTGAGCATAGACAATCCCGGCCAAACACATCACCATCAGAAATGGTAATCGTAGTTTCACTTGTTTGTCCCCTTCGCTTGTTGTTGACGGATAATCTCGTATAATGCGATACCCCCTGCGACACCCGCGTTCAACGACGCAACTTTCCCTCTCATCGGCAAACAGGCAATAAAATCACAAGACTCGCGAACCAGCCGAGAAACACCATCCCCTTCGCTTCCAATGACCAGCCCGATGCGTCCCGAAAAATCAATCTCCGTGTACGGTTTCGCGTCTGCGCTGAAATCGAGTCCTGTAATCCATGCGCCAGCCTCTTGGACCTCTTTCATCGCGCGCACCAGATTGACCACCTTGGCGACACGTATATGCTCCGCTGCGCCCGCAGATGCGCGCACCACGCCAGGCGTCACACCCGACGCACGGTCTTCCGGAATGACCACCGCCGTCACCCCTGCCGCATCTGCGGTCCGTAACAGCGACCCGACATTTTGCGGATCTTCAATATGATCCAGGAAGAGCACGATGGCGTTGGAATCTTCCTTCACCGTATGAACAATCTGGTCAAGATCGATATAGGGAAAGCCGCCCGTCCGGATGGCCACGCCCTGATGATGGCCACCATCACACAGGTCATCCAGCGCTTCGCGCTCGAGGGTCTTGAAGGGGATTCCACGCACCAGCAATGCATTACGAATCTCCGCAACCTCCGGTGCATCATGGCCTTCGACAGGGAGTACCGCCTCATAGAGATGCCGGCGTTCCGACTTCACGACTTCGAGCACGGGTCTGCGTCCATAAATCCAATCGCCTCGGTCAGCCACTGGCACATACCGTGGTGCACCAACTTGAAAATCTTTGTAGTGTTTATTACGATGTTTCACTTAACTGGCTCCAGTAAATCATTCATATAAAGCTGTGTGACGGCGCGCACATCCAACGTATGCCCCGCACAATAGGAAACCACCCGCCCGACAAAACGGCCCGTATCAATCAGCGCAATCGCGGCCAGCAAATCGAGCGTCGCACGATGCCATACGGGTTCTAAGGCTTTGCCGCTGCTCTCTTGCACAAAACGGGGTTCACCATAAAACTTCTTACGACCATGAATCAAAATATTGTCCTGCGTGTACCCTAAGTTGCGCGTATCCGCGAAAATAAATCCGAATGCCTTGACCATCAACATTTGACGATGCGACGCATTGGTACGCGCAAAGGCGCCATACCGAAAGGTGTCTGGGGTCACATCGAAAACAATGCGTTGCTTGCCAATAATGGAATTGAAATGAATTGCACAGTCCATGCGCAATTTTTTCTCCCCATTCTCTGGAGGAAGGAAGGTTAAGAAGTCACCGCGCTCGCCTGCGAAAGTTACGGGCTCCTTGACGGTGACATACCGAGCAGGCTCATCGTACTCCACAATACCCGCTTGATCAAGCGTTTCAATCAAATCCATGCTGCTACGATCAAAGAGCGGCGGATCTCCTTCCTCGACACGCAATGTTAAATCATCAATGCCTAAGCCCAGGCGCAACGCAACAATGTGCTCAACCATACGCAGATAATTACGCGGATTACCACTGCGCAGGACAATGTTACGCGCCGACGTCCAGACATTACGTATAGAGACGAGCGTATTGAGCTGCTCTTTGAGATCCGAACGCTGAATCCACCACCCATACTCGCTGGGCTTGGAAGGCGCAAAAGTCACTGTCCGCTGCGCGTGTCCATAAAAAGTTCCAGGACCGGTCACCGAGGCCTCACGGGCGATACCTGTACGGCGCTCGGAATATCCCGTCGGGCCATCACATAGCCGCACATCATCCACGGCCTGGTCATGAAATTTTTCATACGCTCCACGTACCGTGTTTTCATCGCCAGAAAATAGTTTCCCAACCGGATACTTGAACTCCATGCTTCTCCTCATCAGCCCGCGTTAACCTTTGCCCGCCAAACGCTTTGCAAGACGGGGCAAATCCGGATCACGAGCACCAAATGTAATCAATGCACCTTTTCCACAATACGCAACTGTACGCATATAGGACTCAACCTGTTCCACAGAATTAAACGCAAATACTTTAACATGTTTCGCCGCTAATCGTGAAGCTAAATCAGTGCTGGTCACGCTTCTATCTGCGGTTCCTCCCGCATCATAAACAGGGAGTAGCAACAGTTCATCGCAGGGGCGGCAAACCCGCGCAAACATATCGGTTAGATCATCGAGCATTTTGCGCAGTGGCGCAAAACCATGCGGACGCCAAACCGCACAGATACCCTGTGGGAAGGCGGTAGTCAGCGTCGTCCAAGCCGCAGCCAGCTTTTCAGGGTTATGAGCATAATCGTCGATGACCAGCGCGGGGCCGCAGTGTCCTATACGCTGTAACCGACGTTCAATACCGCCAAAGCGTTTTAGGATTTCTGCTAGCCGTTCCGGTTCCGCACCCAAAGCTCGCGCCATCCGGACTGCATGCCAGGCGTTAGAGATGTTGTGGCGACCTGGCATCGGTACGCAAAAATCAACGCCTTCAAAGGTGAACGCTCCGTTCCATCCCTCTTGACGGATGTTCTCAATAGGGGAAGCTTCTAACGGTCCGTCGATGATGATGCCTGGAACCTTAGCTCGGAACGCGGTAAATAAATCCAAGGTCTCCTTTAAATCAAAATGGTCGGCAGAGGCATTCGTGATAATGGCGTGCTCCGGATGGAATGCCATGAGCGATTTGTCCGATTCATCAGCCTCAATCACCGCCCATTCCCCCTTCCCCGTACGGACCGAACCGATCCGCGTGGTATTGGCATCCCAGCCCGTGACGGCTGCTCCATTGATCACAGAGGGATCGAACCCCGCGCCCTCGAGTAACCAGCCTAACATACCCGTGACGGTACTTTTGCCACACGTTCCTGTCACCGCGATCAGGCGACGGCCCTTCAAAAGCGAGGCCAGTTCGGCAGCGCGATGTACGACAGGTATGCCCAAGGCCAGCGCACGAACAACTTCGGGATTGTCCGCTTCAATTGCCGTACTGACAACCAGACGCACGGTCTCTTCTTTCACGCCACAACCATCCTGCGGGTAGAGCGTAATACCTTGCTTCTTGAGGCAGGCCAATGCGCCCGTCAGATCGCCTGTGTCAAACAAGCGATCCGACCCCGTGACCGTCACGCCCCTATCCAGGAGCGCCTGCGCCAGCGCACTCATGCCTACGCCACCTATTCCAGAAATATGCACCTTTGATTTCATATTTTTTCATTCTCTTCTAGCCACGCCAAGCCATCCTTTGGCTTGTTGCGCCAAGTTATCCAACTCGCCAGCAGAACCAATCCTGCAAACCAGACCACCACCTGCCAGATTTCCCATTTGCCGGTATTATAACCGAGTCCCGGACAACCAGCGGTCAGTTCTGCCGTACGCACCATCACCATCGTCAAAAAGCCAGTCGCGTGATTGAATGTATTCGCAAGCCATGTATGAATAAAACTAGCAAAAAGCCCCAACGTACCCGCGACCACAATTAACCCCGAAAAGGGAGCGATCAACAGATTTGCGAAAAGCCCCCCGGGTGTGAAGCGTCCAAAATAGTAACCGGTCAGGGGCACGGATGCAATAAATGCCGCAAGCGACACTGCAACAGAGTCTGCAAAGAAACGCAGGATAAGCCCCCCTCGATGTACCCATGTGGCCTTTTTCGTATTGCCCGCAGCTAGGAGCAGTTCCTCATTTTTCTTTACCTTCATACAACCAAAAAGGGATTGGAAGATCGCGCAGAAGGGGCTCATAAAAGCGATGAGCCCAACCACCACGGCAAAAGACAAAACACTGCCAATATCAAAAACGAAGTCTGGTTTCCAAACATGCACGATCACGGCCGTGAGCGTTAATGACGTTAGCATGGTCGGCCTCCGTCCAACCAGAGGAGCAAGGAAGACGAAAATACCCATCACGCAAGATCGGATTGCACTCGGACGTGAACCGGTGACGAGCGTGTAGGCAATCAACAGGGGTACAATAAGGAAGGCCCAATGGATGCGCTTTAATCCTGTCATGCCAACAACAAGCACCAACATACCTGCGATAAAAGCAATGTGCATGCCCGAGACAGCAAACACATGGATCGTCCCCGAGTCGCAAAAAACACGTCGCATCGCTTCGGGCATTTCACTGTTATACCCCAGGAGCATCGCCTGATTCAACTCAGGTACAACCCCCCAATCTTCAATACCAATCGCGATACGGCGCATCGACTCGCGGCGTACCTGCTCGACGCGCGACGGCCAGATACCCGCGTCACAGGTGGTCAGGCGCATGGAACGTGTCTCGCTCTTCCCCGTGTTCAGCGTCAGGACGGTCAATTGGCTACGACGCGCCTTTGAAGTCACAGCACTTCCTCGGAAACGCCATCGCTCACCTGCCTTAGGTGCACACGCCTTGTCCTCAATACTCGCATACCAGTTGACCGTCAGCGGCAGATACGTTATGGCTTTGTCCCCATGCGGCGTTTGAAGCTGAACGTCAAACCCTTTAAACGTATACCGTGCCACATGTCCCTTAATAGGTTTCACCATCACATCCGGTCCGATGATACAGCTCAAGGTAGAGGGCGACTTCTTCGCTCCTCGGACGAACAACGTACTCTCGTTTTCACGCCCAGCACAATCCCAAGCCGCACGGCCTGCACCTAGAAATAAACTACAAATCCCTATCAATAAAAGGTCTGTCAGTTGGAATCCCTTCGCCTGGCGGATCCACCGAAAAAACAAGAATGCTACTGCAAACAAAATGGCCCCGGCAATCACCCAAAGCCCATCCATGCGTTTGACCATAAATCCTAGACAAATGCCAATGATAAAACATGTTCCCCCCACCAAAAGGGGTTGCCGTTGATGAATATGAAGAATGTTTTGTCCCAGCCCTGTACGCATGCCAAAACAATACACCTTTTCCAGACAAGGTTCAAGACGGGAAAAACACCCGGTCATTATTCTTCGAAAAAAGGTTGCTCGGGAGGGTTGTTTTATTGATTTTTTAACGAAAAAACAGTATCCTTTCTTGCACATAAGAATGGGGGATGAGTTTTATGACACAGGATTTGCAACAGCTTTTGGAAAAGATTAATACGGAGGGTGTTGAAAAGGCGAAATCCGAAGCCGCAATAATAATCGCCCAAGCCCAAGCACAAGCCAAGGCCATTGTTGACGTTGCAACACGCGCAGCAGAGCAACAAATTGCGAATGCAAAACAAGAGGCCGATTCCTTTGAACGACGAGCTGAAGAGACCATTCGTCAGTCCGGGCGCGACACAGTCCTGAACATTGAAACGTCCGTCACGGCGATGTTGACGGCCTTGCTCCTCAAGGATGTCAACACCACGTTAAGCTCAACAGAACTTGTTACCCAACTCGCCTCGGAAGCCGTCCGCGCTTATCTCCAAGGGAAAGGCGGTATAGACGTTGTCGCCTCTGCAAAGCTTGCCGATGCGCTTCGCACGAAGCTCGCCTCAGAAGCTGCAAACGGCGTCACGGTCGTCAGCGACGACCATACAGGCGCTGGCTTCAAAATTCGCTTGTCAAACGGACGTATCGAACACGATTTTTCTGGCCTCGCCGTCGCAGACGCGCTTGCAAAAAACCTTCGTCCCAAACTTGCCGCCTTGATGAGAAGCTAATGCCACGTGCTGACAACGGCTGTTTCTCTTTCTTAATTGTTAGTCTTCTTCATGAGCACTTATTATCTTATTGCTTCGCTCCCGCTGCTGAGCCTCGACCAGCGACCGCTGATCACTGCAGAGGCGTTTGTTGAAGCATGCCGTGCACAACTGGGTGCAGAGGATGCAGAGGCCGCCGAAGCACTTATTCGTAACGCTCCTTCGCAACATCCCTTTGTACTTGCGTGGCGCGATAAGGATGCTATTCTGCGAAATGCTATCGCTCGTGCCCGTGCTCGTTTAGCAGATACAGATGCCGAATGCTGGCTTCGTCCGACAAAGGAGTGTGACCCAGGCCTTGACCTGCTCGTCGATGAGGCCTTCGAGCAACCCGATCCCCTAAAACGCGAGTACGAACTTAACGAGGCGCGTTGGAGGATTATTGAATCGCTCCAAGGCTATGACCCTATGAGCGTCACCGTTGTATTGGGGTACGCCATCAAGCTGACCCTCGCATTGCGTTGGATCAATCTGAATGCAGACCAAGGACGTGAAATCTTTGAACAATTGACGAGAAAAGAATTCTGATCGAATGGAGTGAATGATGACAACAGGAAAAATAGTCGGCGTAAACGGTAACATGATTACCGTTGCCTTTGATCACGCCGTGGCACAAAATGAAGTGGGCTACGCCTGCTTGCCAGCTCAAGACGGTAGCGTCCAACGCTTAATGAGTGAGATTGTCCGTATTCGTGGCAAGTTTGCAGATATGCAGGTCTTCGAAGACACGAGGGACCTCGGCGTGGGCGACACTGTTGAATTTACCGGCAACCTGCTCGCCGCTGAACTGGGTCCTGGCTTGCTAAAACAGATTTATGATGGTCTCCAAAATCCGCTGCCCCAACTCGCGGAACGCTGTGGCTTCTTTCTTCAGCGCGGCACCTACTTGGATGCGCTTGACCGCAAAGCGACGTGGGTATTTACACCTACAGCGAAACTCGGGGACCGCGTCACCGCCGGCGAAAAGCTCGGTACAGTGCCGGAAGGTATTTTCAGCCACTGGATCATGGTTCCCTTTTCCTTCCGTGGCGTGTACACCATCAAGAACATCGCCCCCAAGGATTCCTATACCGTTGAGCAGGACATTGCTGTGCTGACGGATACCGAAGGCATAGACCACAACGTACAAATGATGCAGCGTTGGCCTGTGAAGTTACCCGTCACCTGCTTCGATGAACGCCTGAAACCCGTGGACACCATGACCACGCGGATTCGTCCTGTTGACACCTTCTTCCCCGTCGCTCTCGGCGGCACCTATTGCATTCCAGGGCCCTTCGGCGCCGGCAAGACTGTGCTTCAGCAAATCACCTCACGTTATGCAGATGTTGACATCGTGGTTTTAGCCGCCTGTGGCGAACGCGCCGGCGAAGTCGTGGAGACACTCCGCGAATTTCCTGAGCTTAAAGATCCGCGTACCGGCAAGACCTTGATGGATCGCACAATCATCATCTGTAACACCTCCTCCATGCCTGTGGCTGCACGGGAAGCCTCAGTTTATACCGCAGTGACCCTCGCCAGCTATTATCGACAGATGGGCCTAAATGTGTTGCTCCTAGCAGACTCCACCTCGCGCTGGGCGCAGGCGTTGCGCGAACTGTCAGGACGCCTCGAAGAAATTCCTGGCGAGGAAGCCTTCCCCGCCTATCTCGAATCGCTCATCGCCAACTTCTATGAGCGTGCGGGGCTCGTCCGCCTGAAAGACGGCTCGACAGGTTCAGTCACCATCGGCGGTACCGTGTCGCCTGCGGGCGGCAACTTTGACGAACCCGTGACACAGGCAACGCTGAAAGTGGTCGGCGCCTTCCATGGCCTGTCACGCGCTCGCTCAGATGCGCGTCGCTACCCTGCGATCGACCCGCTGGAAAGCTGGAGCAAATACAAAAGCATTATTGAAAACGACCGCGTGGAACGTCTACGCAAGATGCTCCAGGCGGGTAACAACGTCGCACAAATGATGAAGGTGGTCGGCGAAGAAGGAACCAGCGCCCAAGATTTTCTTTCCTATCTAAAAGCTGAGTTACTCGATGCGGTTTATCTTCAGCAGAACGCCTTCAACGAGGTGGATGCCGCAACCCCCGCAAACCGCCAGCGCGAGATGTTCGGTGTGGCTGAAAAGGCCATGATTGCGGATTATCCCTTCACGGACAAGACGATTGCCCGCCATTTTTTCCACAGCCTCACGCAAGCCTTCATCGACTGGAATCAGACCCATCTCGACTCCCCCGAGTTCGCAACACGCCGCGATGCCATTGTGAAAACAATTGCTGAGGCAACCAACGCGTAAGGGTGCACACCTATTATGAGCGACGCCACAAACCTATATGCTGTCAAAAGCGTGATCCGGATCATCCGGAATCAACGCGTGATTCTTGATTCAGACTTGGCTAAACTTTATGGTGTGACCACAAAGCGACTTAATGAAGCGGTCAAGCGCAACAAAGGAAAATTTCCATCGGATTTCATGTTCCAGCTTGATACGAAGGAAGCAAGGAATTCAATGCCTCACATTGGAGCCTCTGAGCCCTATCTTTCTGTTAATCAAGAGGTTATAGATTCAAGGTCGCAAATTGCGACCTTGAATTCACAACAACCTGAAAATCAATGTGTTACGCCTCTTGACCCCAAAAACATTGGCAAAAGCAAGCAAGGCAAGAACATCAAGCATCTCCCTTATGCGTTCACCGAGCATGGTGCAACAATGGCAGCAATGGTACTCAACAGTTCTAAAGCGACAGCCATGAGCGTCTTCATCGTGCGCACATTCATAAGGATGCGCGAACAGCTATTGGCCAGCACAGCAAATGCGAAACGGCTGGCGGAGATTGAGAAGACGCTGTTGACGCCTTCCAAGAATTGCCTTATTGCCTTATTGCCTTATTGCCTTATTCCACATTCCGCGTTTAGAGTTAGGCGTTCAGCATTAAGCGTTCCACCTCCGCGAATACGACTACGGTGGACAGGTCAAACTCTCAACTCTCAACGTTTAACGTTCAACGCTCGATTTAACAACGCTAGGAGCCCCAACCATGCATAAGCTTTATCATACCATCGACAACCTCTCGGGAAGTGTGATCCAACTCCGCGCAGAGGGTGTCAAATATCGTGAGCTCGCTGAGGTGACTTCGCGCACCGGCACCTCACTTGCCCAAGTCATCAAACTTGAAAGCAACAATGTTACACTCCAAGTCTTTGCTGGCGCACGCGGCATTGCAACGGATGCACGGGTACGTTTCCTAGGCCACCCCATGCGCGTATCGTTCTCTGATGCCTTGCTCGGCCGTTCTTTCACGGGCAGCGCGCAGCCACGCGACAAGGGGCCTGTTCTGAGCGATAACCTGATCGATATCGGCGGACCGTCCGTGAATCCTGCTAAGCGTATCATGCCACGTAACATGGTCCGCACGAACATCCCCATGATCGATGTCTTCAACTCGCTCGTCGAATCGCAGAAGCTACCCGTCTTTGCCCGTGCAGGCGAACCCTACAACGTATTGCTTGCACGCATCGCGCTTCAGGCGGAAGTCGACATCATCATCCTCGGTGGCATGGGACTCAAGTACGACGATTACCTCTACTTTCGTGACACGCTCGATGAATCCGGCGCCCTCTCGCGTACCGTGATGTTTGTGCACACAGCCTCTGACCCCATCGTGGAATGTATGCTCGTGCCGGACATCGCACTCGCCACAGCCGAACAATTCGCACTGCAGGGCAAGAAGGTGCTCGTGCTTCTGACGGACATGACCAGCTTTGCTGACGCGCTGAAGGAAATCGCGATTACCATGGAGCAGATTCCTTCAAACCGTGGCTATCCCGGCGACCTTTATTCCCAGCTCGCCTCACGCTACGAAAAGGCGGTCGATTTCGAAGGCGCGGGTTCCATCACGATTCTCGCCGTGACCACGATGCCGGGTGATGACGTAACCCATCCTGTGCCGGACAACACGGGGTACATCACCGAAGGCCAGTTCTATCTGCGCAACGGACGTATCGAGCCCTTCGGCTCGTTGAGCCGTCTGAAACAGCAGGTCAACAAAGACACCCGCGATGACCACCGCACCATCATGGATGCCATGATTAAACTGTATTCGTCCTATAAAGAAACGCAGGAAAAACAGTCGATGGGATTCCGTATGACCGAGTGGGATGGCAAGTTGCTCAAATACGGTGTACGCTTTGAAAAGGAGATGATGGATCTCTCGGTCAACATTCCGCTGGAAAAGGCGCTTGACCTCGGTTGGCAAATCTTAGCCGACTGCTTCAACGCTGACGAAGCTGGTATTCCCTCGAAGCTCATCGCTAAATATTGGAAAAAAATAATCGTTCCCAACACCTTAAAAAATGATCGGATGCTCATATGAAAAAAAATGATCTGTCCCGTTTCTTCGCTTTCCTTCTCACGGTATCTCTCTTCTTCTCCAGCACAGGTTTTGCAGAAGAAGCAGTCACGTCTGTAGCAGAAAAGAAGCCCGCAACAGAGGAGTCGATCGTCAAAGAAAAAGGAAAGAGTCTCTTCTCTTCCGACCTGTACGTTGATTTATATTCCGCATATATCTGGCGCGGCATGGTGCTCACCGATGAACCTGTATGGCAACCGAATGCATCTCTGGCACTGAATCTGGATGACTACGGGAGCTTCTTTACCACGTTCTTTGCGAACTTCAACACCACGACCCGCGCCCATCACACGCAATGCGGTGGCGTCGATGAAATTGACTACGCAGTCGGCTATCAAGTGGATGTTAGTTTTCTAACACTGGGCATTGCGCATTCCTGGTTCACTTACCCGAGTATTACCGACAGCCACTATGAGGGAAGTACGCGTGAAATCAACCTCAGCGCCGAAATTGCCAATGAGTATGTTATTCCCTTCGTGGAAGTCAATGTTGACTATGTCAGGGCGGACGGTGTCTATGCACTGGCTGGACTCCGCAAAGAAATCCAGATTGTCGATCAATTGACGATGGGGACGGAAGTCGCCCTCGGCGGCGGCACCAATCCTTATACCGAATACTACTTCGGCAACAACAGCAAGAGCGGACTCGTGGATGGGAATATCGCTATTTTCAGCCAGTTCGACATCACCGACAACGTTTATATTGGCGCACGTATTGCCTATATGGCTGTACTTGACAGCGGCATCCGAGGCGCCTATCCTACGTACGATAACAATGCGCAGGACAATATAATCTGGGGCGGCCTAACCTTCGGCGTAACCTTTTAATCTTTCTTATGAATACAAACACACTTAAATGCCCCACATGCAACAAGGCGATACCCAGCGATGACGTCAACGTCGCAAAGGATGTCGCGTATTGCCGTTCCTGCAATCTCGCGCACAGCCTGTCGGCGCTCATTCACACCAGCGAACTTACGGAGGGCATCAACTTTGATCGCCCTCCTCCAGGTGTGCGCTATGACCTCCATGAGGGACATATCACCGTGTCGGCCACCCACCGATCCCTTGGCTTAGCAGCTGGCACTTTGGCCATGGCTCTATTCTGGAATGGTATTCTGTCGGTTTTTATTCTCATTGCCATTGGTGCTACGTTACGCAATCTTCATGTAGTCATACCCACTTGGTTTCCATCGCCCGATATGAATGGTAGCCCCATGAGTGTTGGGATGACTTTCTTCTTATGGATATTCCTGACTCCCTTCATTGTCATCGGTACAGCAATGATTGGCGCATTCTTCTTGAGTGTTGGAGGCAGGACGGAAGTCCAAGCAGATCCAACTGAAGGAACCGTGTTCACAGGCGTTGGCCCAATAGGATATCGCCGACGGTTTATGCCCTCACACGTCTCTGACGTCCGAATTGAGGACAAGCTGTGGCGCGACAACGACGGAAATCGCCAGCAAAAGACCTACGTTATCATTGAAACACAGGAGGGGAAACTCATCCGCTTCGGCTCCATGCTATCCAACGAGCGGAGAAGATTTCTGGCTGCACGCCTTCGCAAGTTTCTTGTGCGGTAGAAAAGACAACAATACGGGGAGTCCGGCATCCGCTTTCAGAGCAAGTGCTTTCGCCGCGTGACCGTCAGCAGGTAGCTCCAAAGCTTACCATGGATGACAAATTGAAGCTTGCCGCAATATCTGTCGACTCATTCCATTCCGTCTGTTTTATACTTCAGCCGATGGTTCATCACTCTGTTCTTCGTCTAGCGACTCGTCATCAAGATCCATGACACTAGGTTCCGGCAAAGCTAAGACCGAAGCGGCTTGCTCTGGGGGCAACTGCTCGACACTCCGCAGGCTACGCTCCATCGCGCGGGATCGTCTTGCAGATTCATCCAAGGTTTTGGATGCTGTGTGCAACTGCTTCTGTACCTTTTCCAACACCCCCCCGAACTTGCCAAACTCCGTCTTCACAGCCCCGAGAACCGTCCAGACCTCATGGGCACGTTTTTCAATGACAAGAGTCTGGAATCCAACGCGCAGACTGCTCAAAATTGCGGACAATGTGGTCGGACCTGCCACCAGCACACGATACTTGCGCTGGAGTTCGTCATGGAGGCCCGGCTGGCGTAACACTTCGGCATACAACCCTTCGGTGGGCAGGAATAGAATGCCGAAATCGGTTGTCGCTGGAGGTGAGATATACTTGTCATGAATATCCTTGGCGGCCTTCAATATAGCCCCGGCCAATGCTTTGCTGCATGCTTTGACCTGTTCAGTGTCCGCCTGATCGGATGCCGCCAGCAAGCGCTCATAATCCTCCTTGGGGAACTTGGCGTCGATGGGAAGCCAGACGGGTGTCTCAGACTCGGTACTTTTGCCAGGAAGTTTGACGGCAAACTCGACCACTTCGCCATCCTTCTTGGGGCTGACATTTCGAGCGAATTGATCCGGCGTTAAAATCTCTTCCAAGATCGCCCCGAGTTGATATTCACCCCACGTCCCGCGTTCCTTGACGTTGGTAAGGACTCTCTTCAGATCCCCCACCCCTGTAGCCAACGTCTTCATCTCTCCGAGCCCATGCTGGACAGCCTCCAGACGCTCGCTGACGAGCTTGAATGACTCGCCAAGCCGTTTTTCAAGCGTAGTATGCAGTTTCTCATCTACCGTCTGACGCATCTCGTCGAGCTTCTTCTCGTTGCTCTCCTGTATCTGCTTAAACTTTATATCCAAAGCTTCACGCGCCTTCTCCTGATCCTGCCGGTTTGACTCGCTCAGTTTGTTCAACGAGGCGACCACTTCAGTCATCTGTTTACGTTGATCCTCAAGCATCTTCTGCAATTGCTCGACCACCACCTGTCGGACTTTCTCAAAGCGTTGCTCGTTGGTGACCTGGATCTCTTGAAGTTGTTTCTGTACCTGATCACGGTGTGTCGTCATCTCATTTCTGGTCGTATCCGTCAAAACCGTCATCGCCTTCTTTAAATCCTCAACAGCCCGTCGCTGCGCCTCTTCACCAGCAGCCAATTTTTCTTCCGTCGTTTTGCGTACCGCTTCAAGCTTTGTATCCGTAGTGGACTGTATCTCGCGCAAAGCCTCCACAGTCTTTTGCACTAGCTTCTCGATTTCAGTACGTGTGCTTTGCTCCGCTTCACGTGTGGCTTTCGTCAAATCAGCCAAAAGTTCCTTTTGCGCATCCCCAAGTGCGTTCATCGTCTTCACAAGAAGGTCATTGGCCTTGCCTTGGGCTGCCGCGACTTCTTCACGCAAGTCACGCGCTTGCCGTGCAGCCTCCTCCCGAGAGGCTCTCAACTCCTCCCGAAGCGCAGTTTCCATCTCTCTGCCTAACGGTATTTGTTTACGTTTAAGAAGGATAAGAACTATAATCAAAACCGATATAGCAACGAGTAATGTGGCTGCTTCAAAGACTATCGACATGTAATAATCCTCCTCAATTCAAAATTGAAAACCATAATATGAAACTACCTTCATAGCCGTTCTCATAATCTGGCGTATGAATATTTAGAGCTCATCTGCAAGATACGCACGTCTAAATTTTTACGTTAATAGCTGGTATAAGAAAAGTTCGGCGATCAGTGATACTTAACTCGTCTATTATCAAATGCTGGCTTAGTGCCTTCCAAGACATTCACAACATGCAGGTTAATAGCAGGATTTTCGATTGCTCCGGGCAAGTAACTAATCTTCGACTCGTTTTTTCTGTCAAAACTAGAATAGATAACCTGTTCAGCATCGCAGACAACTGCTAAATTCGGATTGTGGGTGACCATAATGACCTGTCGCCTTTTCTTCGCCTCAGCTAGCACAGGTACAAGAAGACTCACAACCGTTTCATTATCAAGGTTTTCTTCCGGCTGGTCCAGAATAATCGGGTTGTGTGTCGAGGTGAAATCAAAAGTGGACTGTGTGTAGTTGTCAAAGCTGGACTGTGT
>JBAXOG010000087.1:0-20208 GCA_037133395.1 bacterium
AAAATGGCCTTGCATCTGCTAACTGCTCAAAAACCGTTCAAATAGAAACGCCCTACGACGAAGGGTTCACTGCTGCGAATGCGCTTGTCGCGAATACACATGTCATGCTGACCCGCACGCCTGCGGCGCAAAATTCGATCACGTTCAACACGCTTAAACTAGTTGGCAAAGGCCCCGGGTGCACGCTCAACGGTGGTCAAAAACTCACATTGGCTAATGGAGGCATTCTTAAGGCAGGCGGAGGCCCTTCTGTAATCAGCGGTGGAACAGGAGCGAGTCTCTCGCCTTCATCTGAACTGGCGGTGCGCACGGCTACCAGCCGTGACTCTTTGACGATCAGCGTGCCGATCACCGGAAATCAGGCGTTGACTAAATCAGGCGCAGGCACTTTGATTCTCTCCGGCACAAATACCTACACCGGTCAGACTTTTATAAATGGCGGCATGCTCAGCATCTCTGCCAACAGCGGGCTTGGCGATGTCGCGACCGGGGCGACAAATCTCTTCCTCAACAACACGACCTTGCAGGCTACTGCTTCTTTTACGTTGGACAATGGCGGTGCCAACAGACGCACCATTGTGGTTGCCAACAACTGCGGTATTGATGTGCTCGGCGCGCACACGCTGACGGTATCGGGTTCCGTCAGCGGAAGCGGACATTTGGCGAAGATCGGAACCGGCACGCTGGTGTTGACTGGAGCCAATGTGATGGGTGGCGCCATCACGGTTGTGAATGGCACTCTTGTTATTCCCGCTTCCGCCAGCCTCAATGGCGCGACTTTGAGTCTTGGCGGGAACGGCACAACGGTTATGCAGTTGAGTACATCTTCTGTCTCGATTTGCACGAGCAGTGTGTTGACCTACGGCGGAACTCTGGTGGTGACCAATGTGAATGCGTCATTGGTTGCAGGCGCCTCTTTTAAACTCTTTGATGCCGCTGATTACACGGGTGCTTTCGCCTCGATCAGTCTCCCTGTTTTGGAACCCGGCTTGAAATGGATTACGACGGATCTGGCCGTCAGCGGGACTATCCGTGTGGTGGCGCCATTATCTCTGGCCGCCGTGTTTACGGACAATATGGTGTTACAACGCGACAGGAAGGTACCGGTCTGGGGCGAGGCGGAATCGGGCGAAAAGGTGACGGTCGAGTTTGGTGGTCAACGCAAGACAGTCAAGGCCGGCAGGGACTGGAAATGGATGGTACGCCTCGATGCGATGGTGGCGAATGCCATTCCGCAGACACTGACGGTCACGGGTCCGGGATCAATCACCCGGGTGTGCACTAATGTTCTGGTTGGCGATGTCTGGCTGGCGTCCGGGCAGTCCAATATGCATGTTGATGTCAATTATGTCACCAACTCGGCCACGGAAATCGCGCGGGCCAATTACCCATTGATTCGCTCCTTGAAGGTGAATCTGTCCGGGGCCACAACGCCGAATATAGAAGCTTCTCTTTCGCGGCCGTGGACTGTTTGTTCATCCAACACCGTTTCCAAATGGAGTGCCGTCGCCTATTTCTTTGCGCGCGATGTGTTCCAGAAAACAAAAGTGCCGATCGGCATTCTGGAAAGCCCGAACCCGGGCACGATTGCGGAAGCGTGGACCAGCCGCGAGGCTTTGAACGCAGTACCGGAGTTGAAGACGTTCGCGAATTCTCAGATCGCGCGGTATTACCAGGGTAAAGTGAATCTCACGGATGCCCCCGGGAGTTTGTTTAATGCCATGATCTCGCCCTTGATCCCATTTGCGATCAAGGGGGCCATCTGGTACCAAGGGGAGTCAAACTGCCATAGAGGCGAGCAGTATCGCGTGTTGTTGCCGACCCTGATCCAGGACTGGCGCAATCGCTGGCAGCAGGGGGCTTTCTCTTTTTATATTGTTCAACTGGCAAGTTTTTCGGCTGGTTGGCCGTACGGTGATTGGGATTTCAGATCTGTCTGTGAGGCGCAACTGATCACGTCGAAGACTGTGATAAACACGGGGCTGGCTGTGACCATGGATATACGTGAGAACGCCGGAGATATCCATCCGAAAGTCAAACAGGATGTCGGTGCACGGCTGGCCGTCTGGGCTTTAAATCGGGATTATGGGTTTCGTGATGTTGTTCCCAGCGGACCGATGTTCAGGAACAGTAAGATCGAAGGCAGTCAAATCCGCATGACCTTTGACTATGCAGAAGGCGGCTTGATGATAGGCCAGAAGAACGGCTTGAGTCCGGTTCAGGAACTGGCTGGCATCGCGCCCGCCTGGTTTGAGATTGCCGGCACCAATAACGTCTTTACGAATGCCACTGCCAGCATTGACAGCAACAATACGGTGGTGGTATCCTCGCCTGCGGTGCCGAATCCTGCAGCTGTACGCTATGCCTGGTTTAAAATTGCCTCAGGGACTAATCTATATAACCGCGCCGGCTTGCCTGCCTCGCCGTTCCGGACGTTTGTGGAAAGGACTGGAAACCTATAAAAACAAAGAACCCCAGATATGTTGTTTTAGCCGCTATGTTCATTGGGTGGCTTATCTGTTTAAGCCCGCCGGTTTTTGCCGGCTGGTTCTCGTCGGATTCCCTTGAGAAAGACTTCCTGAATCCGCCGGAGGCGACCCGGCCACGTTGTTACTGGTATTGGCTGAATGGCGAGATCTCCAAGGACGGCATCACGAAGGACCTGGAGGCGATGAAGCGCGTCGGCATCGGCGAGGGCTACATCGGCATTATCGGTGGCGACAAGGCGTTGTCGGAGGAATGGTGGCAGAACATCGACCACGCCATGAGGGAGGGTACGCGTCTTGGCGTGGATATAGGCCTGTTCAACTGCCCCGGATGGAGCCAGTCGGGCGGCCCCTGGATCAAGCCGTCGCAGTCCATGCGCTATGTCGTCCTGCCGGAAACCCGGCTCCACGGACCCCAGCCGTTTTCGGGCAAACTGCCCACCCCTCAGGGGGACTTCCAGGATCTCGCTGTGCTGGCCTTTTCCTCACCGGCTCAGGATGACGAGACGGCAGTCAGTCAGGGCGCCGTCATCACGCGGACTCCGAAGTGTATCATCTTCGCCATGCCGAAACCGTTCACCGCCCGTAGCCTCACCCTCACTCCCACGAATAAGACCGAGGAAGTCACTGCCACCCTGCAGGCCTCGGATGACGGCGTGGCCTATCGTACCCTGCGGACTTTTGCCGTTGACCGCCGGAACATCGATAAGAGTATCGGGCCGATCCCCCTCTTCCCGATCTGCGTTGCATTTCCCGCCACAACCGCCGCCTTTTTCCGAGTAAACTTCTCGGTGGACTGCGGACTGGGCGAGGTGGCCCTGTCGGGCGCGGCGCGGGTCGAGGGCTTGGCCGAAAAATCGCTGATGAAGATGAACCAGTGGTTCCATCCGCCGTTCGATTTCTACCGTTGGGTCCTCCAGGCCGCACCGGAGATTCCAGCCCTGGCGATTGATCCTGCCAAGGTGTTCAATCTCAGCAAGAAGATGGCTGCCGACGGCACCTTGACCTGGGATGTCCCAGCTAGCGACTGGATCGTCCTGCGCACCGGCCTGCTACCGACTGGGATGAAGAATGGCCCGGCCCCGGCGCAAGCGACAGGTCTGGAGGTGGACAAGATGAGCCGCCCTGCGCTCAAGACGCACTTTGATGCGTATGTGGGAAAGATGCTGGCGCGCCTGCCTGCGGCGGAGCGTAAGTCATGGAAGCACGTCATCGCCGACAGTTACGAGGTGGGACCCCAGAACTGGACGGACGGCATGTCGGCGGATTTCCAGAAGCGATATGGTTATGATCCGATGCCGTATCTTCCCGTTCTGACGGGACGTATCGTCGGCAGTGCCCTGCAATCTGACCGTTTCCTGTGGGATTTGCGACGGATGGTTGCCGACCGGATTTCGCGGGATTACGTGGGTGGATTGAGCGAATTGGCCCATTCCGTCGGGCTGAAGATGTGGCTGGAGAACTACGGACACTGGGGGTTCCCGGGCGAGTTCCTGCAATATGGCGGGAGTTGCGACGAGGTCAGCGGGGAGTTCTGGGAAGGAAATGGTCACATTCTGGGGTCCGTGGAATTGCGTCCTGCATCATCTGTGGCACATACATACGGTAAAAACCCGGTGTTTGCCGAGGCCTTCACTGGCGGGCCGCGTTACACCAGTACGCCGTGGAGTCTGAAGAAACGTGGCGACTGGGCGTACTGCCAGGGCATCAATCAATATGTCCTGCACGTTTACATCCACCAGCCCCGTGATGACCGAAAACCCGGCATGAACAGTTGGTTCGGCACGGAATTCAACCGAAACAACACCTGGTTTGAAGCTACGAAGTCATGGATTGATTACCAGCGCCGCTGCTCGGTCCTGCTCCAGCAGGGGCAACAGGTTGCGGACGTGGCCTATTTCATCGGCGAGGACGCGCCCCGTGCGTTTGGTGCCAGAAAACCGGAACTGCCTCCTGGCTACGATTTTGATTATATCAACTCCGAGGTGCTCATGACCCGTGCTGCCGTTAGGGACGGGCGCCTAGTCCTGGCGAGCGGGATGAGCTACAAATTGCTGGTACTACCGGCTCAGGACACGATGACGCCCGAGATGTTGGAGAAGATCGCGACCTTCGTGAAGGCGGGCTTGGCGGTGTACGGACCTCGGCCCGTGCGTTCGCCGAGTCTGAAAGGTTACCCGGCGTGCGATAAACGGCTCGAGACACTGGCGGGCGAACTCTGGGGCAAGGGGTTGGTGATTCCCGGTGGCGACCTGAAAAAAGTGCTGGAGAAATGTCAGACGTCTCCCGACCTCGCGGACGTAGATCCCCAGAAAATCCTATTCACCCATCGAAGGACGTCCGACGCTGACTTCTATTTTCTCTCCAACCAGACTGACGAGTCGCTGGATATCTCGCCCACCTTCCGCGTGATCGGACGGGCGCCTGAGTTGTGGTATCCGGACACCGGCATCCGTGAGTCGCTGGCAGTGTACGACGTTGGCGCGACGTCCACCCTTGTGCCGCTGCGGTTGGAAGCGCGCGGCTCGGTGTTCGTGGTGTTTAGAGGAAAAAATCGGAAGCCAGAAGCCAAGCGTCAGGACAAAGCAAAAAATTGGGTGGAGTATCAGCCGCTACAAATCCTGACTGGGCCGTGGCAGGTGACATTCCCGGGTGTCTCGGAGCCGGTGCCCTTCGAGCACCTTAAGTCGTGGACCGAACATGCCAATGCAACTGTGAAGTATTTCTCCGGTACGGCCAGCTATCGGAAAACCTTCGATTTTCAGAAATCGCAAATGACTAATCCAAAATCTCAAATTTGTCTCGACCTTGGTCGCGTTGAATCGCTGGCCGAAGTGACGCTCAATGGAAAGAATCTTGGTTGGTTGTGGAAAGCACCCCACCGTGTTGATGTCACCGATGTGATTAAACCAGGAGTCAATGTGTTGCACGTGAACGTGGTCAACACCTGGCATAACCGGCTGGTGGGGCAGAAGCAGGAGCCCGAAGCCTTCAGTGCTTCCGATGTTTTCAAGCCTTGGCTTGCGGAACAGTTTGATCCAGGTAAGGAGTTGTACCCATCGGGCCTGCTCGGGCCGGTGCAGATCGTGACGGGCCCTCAGGTTCGCTGAAAGGATATATGATCATGAAGCATACTGTGCTGCTGGTTGGTTTGACGTTTATTGCAGATGGCCAAATGATTTCTGCGGCAACCCTGGAGGCACAGGCAACATCTATAACATCGTGCGATGTGCATATCGCTGTGGATACCTCCACGGTGACGAACAGCATGCGCGGAGGAATAGGCGCGTCGTGGCATGCTATTGAAGAGCCGATTCCAATTGGACATGGCGGCAGCGGCTGGGGCGGTTATCCGCCTGCCGAAGACGATGCGGCATGGGCGCAGATAGATCGGCATGCGCGCTGGCTGGGGCTGGACTGGAACCGCGTGGAATTTGAACAGCGCATGTATGAGCCGGAACGCGGCCAATTCATTTGGGATAATGCGGAGATGAGGATTCTCTATCGTATTCTGGACTGGTGTGAAAAGAACAAGTCGGACGTATTCCTCCAGCAGATGTGGGGGAATGTGAAGTGGAATACATTTCCTGAGTGGCGCGACGACCCGGTGAAGCTTGTACACAGCGGGCCGCTGTCGGTGGACGATTTCGCCGAGGGGCTCGCGAAGATGGTGGAACACTTGGTCAAGACGAAGCATTATACCTGCATCAAGTGGATCTGTATTAACAACGAACCGGGATTTAACTGGTCATGGTGGCAGATGCCGCCCAATAAGACGATGCCGCTCAGGCCCGCGTTTGAAGCCGTGCGTAAAGCTTTGGATGTTCGCGGGATCAAGATTCCGATTTCCGGGCCGGACATGGCCGGCGGGATTCCGTCGTGCGATCCGAAACGGTTTGATTTTCTCGGGTTGTTAGGTGCCTACGATTTTCATACCTACGATGAGAACTTCGACTGGAAATCGAACGGCCAGATGCTGTGGGCAGATAAAAACGCTGCTGATTGGTCTGCGTTTGCCCATAAGGAAGGCAAACCATTTTTCCTGTCGGAGTTTGGCACCATGGCCAACGGCTGGGGTGGCGACAAGGAGGGGCCGGCCAGTTTCGATTCGGTGTTGAAGGATGCGGAACTGTTAGTCCGGCGCATCAACGCGGGCGTGGATGGTTTGAACCGCTGGAGTTTTCTCAATCGCGGTGATCTCGATGGACAGTGGCAGTTTATTGAAACGTGGGATCGCAAGGAGAAGAAAATGCTCAAGGCGTTCACCTCGCGCGCCAACACCTACTTCGGTCTGGGCTTGCTGACGCGGTTTATTGCCAAGAATTCCGATGTTCTGGTTTGCAGGGTGGATGGTGGCAAACTAGATAAGTGGCAGCGTGTTTTTGCCGTGGCGGTACGAAGTCCCAAAGGCATGCTTACGGTTGCCGTCGTCAATGATTCACCACATGCGTTTGATCTATCGCTGGATTTCTCGGGCCTTGCCAGGAAGACGGAACTCTATCGCTACAGCTTTGATAAGTCGCAGAAAGACCAAGTGGACCTGAAGGTCGATCCGCAGGCTGAATTCCGGCTGACCTCGAAGGTTGGTTTGTTGAAAGACAAAATTGCGCCCATGAGTATCACTGTTTATTCAGCACAAAAACTTGTGCATACGGACGACGGTATTATCTCAGAATAAGCAAGAAAACGAATGTGTAAGGTGAAATTCCTATTATAATTGCGTCTTCCCTCAGGTGTTGATTCAACAAAGTTGAATCGCACCCCGGCAACGTCAGTCATCCCAAAAATGTTGGACACGCTGCGTTGTTGTGGGGTATACTGAAAACATTGTTTTTAGGGCTGGCTGATAAACAAGGAGTATACACATGGAAGTCGTATTATTTTTGATCCTATTTATAATTTTCGTTTTGATGATTGTCGCGCTCGGTACGTTGTCTGACATAAAATCAAGAGTAGAAAAGCTGGACACTAAAGTTTCCAGCCAGCTTAAAACGCTTCGAGAAGAGCTCGCGCTGTCCTGTAAAGATGAGGAATCTCCGAAGAAGACCGTAGTCGTTTCTGAGCCTGTCACGCTTGCTGTTGCTCCGCTTTTTGTGGCAAAACCTGTTCTCAGCCCTACAGAGACGCCAAAGGCCGAGATCCATTCGAAGTCGCCTGTGTTGCAGCAACCGCCTGTTGATTCTGCGGCGGGTCGCATCATGAGCAAGATTTGGAATTGGATCGTCGTGGGTGAAGAGTTTCGAAATCCAGGCGTACCGGCGGAGTTTGCAATCGCCACAGCTTGGCTGGTACGTGTGGGCGTTATCGTGGTGGTCATGGCGGTTGGTTTCGGTTTGCAGCTTTCCATCAAGCGTGGCATCTTAGGGCCCTCAGGTCGCGTCGCTTGTTCTTTGATTTGTGGATCGGTTTTTGTCGGTCTTGGTCTGCGATGTATGACCAAGAAGCTTCAGATGCTGGGGCAAGGGTTTATCGGTGGCGGCTTAGCCATGTTTTATTTTTCCTTCTATGCGGCATCTATGATGTTTAATTTAATGCCGGCCCAGTTCGCCTTTTTGAGCATGGCTCTGGTGACGGCGATGGCTGTTGTAATTGCCGTGCGGTTGAATGCACTCTCTGTCGCTGTCTTGGGCGCTATAGGTGGCTATCTGACGCCCGTCATGCTGACGACCGAACATCCGAATCTCCACTTTCTCTATGTATACTTGCTGATTTTAGGTGTCGGCATATTAGGCGTATCCTTGCGCCGTCAGTGGCCACTACTGACTTGGCTGAGTTTTATCTGCAACAGTATTATTTTTCTGATTGCAGCGGCAAAGCCTTATGGCAAAGGAACGACCGAGGAGATTATTTATCTGTGTGTTTTCTTTGTCCTCTACTCATCCGCTCTGTTTGCGTATGCGGTTCTGAAGCGTGTGAAGGTAACGCCTGTTGAGATTGCCCCTCTGTTTTTGAATGTCATGGTCACACTGGGGGGCGGTGTATTGCTGATCGGTGATGGACAAACTGACCGCGTGTATGTGGCGATACTGGCATTGGGCATGGCGACGTTCTACGTGGCGCATATCTGGGGCTTTATACTCGGACGGCACTATGACCGCGGATTGCTCTCGGCCTTTGTTGCGCTGGTTGTCATTCTGGTTGGCATTGCGTTGC
Organism: bacterium; assembly: GCA_037133395.1. Lineage (GTDB taxonomy): Bacteria > Verrucomicrobiota > Kiritimatiellia > RFP12 > UBA1067 > CAIZQW01. The sequence goes on from JBAXOG010000087.1 coordinate 8,640, forward strand.
CGCTGTTGTTCACGGACCATATTTTGACGACGGCCCTTGCGTTGCAGGCGTTGGCGTTCTTGTGGCTGGGTGGACGGTTAGAAAGCAGGATGTTTATTCGTGGTGCGATCTGCCTTTATGGGGTTGTGGCTATGAGAATCTGTATCGGATTCTTGGATCCTGATTCCTTTGCGCTTCATGCGACGCAGGGGTACTGGAATGGGCTGAGGGAACGTCTTGCGGAATTTGTCTTCCCCATGCTTGCGCTTTTTCTGGCTGGCCGGCTCTTTAATAAACTGCCCATGGCGGCACAGAGTCGCATCGGTGATGAGGGTGTTCGTGAAACGAATGCGTATGCACAAGAGGCTGCGATCGCCTTCTGTGTCTTTTATGCTGTTTTTATCGTCGATGCAACGTTAGAGACTTTTTCGATGTCCAAGGTGTATTCCCCAGAGTTTGGTCACGCATGTATCACGCTGGTGTGGTGTGCCTTTGTCTTCCATCTGATGGCGATGCGAAAGCATCTTTCATCCTCTGTACGGGTTGGACTTTCCTTGTTTGCAGGTACCGCCATTGTTGCGCAATGGTTCTTCTGTGGCTGGATGGGTGTCGATTCGTTGCAACTTTTCAAACTCTGTCATCATGAGCCTTTTAGTGTCCTGACCGCTTTGCCCCGTCTGGTTTCAACGGGGGTCTGCATGATGGCTTTGCTCAAGATATGGGATATTTTCAAAAGCGATGAAGATAACGGAAAGGTGCTGAAAGCACTCGCGTTAAATAGTGTGCTGGCGATGGGTTTCCTGTATCTGACTTTTGAAGCAGCAACCTTTAGCGATGCGTATGTGCAGGGATTCCGGCAGTGGGCGGTCAGTATTGTGTGGGGTTGTTATGGGCTCAGCCTGCTCGTCAGCGGATTGAACTTTGCAAAGAAGGAATTGCGCATGGTGGGATTGATACTTTTCGCGATCACCATTTTCAAAATATTCTTTGTTGACCTGGCAGCATCCGATGTCCTCTTCCGGTTGATTGCCTTTGCACTCGTAGGAATTGTACTTCTCCTTGCGGCGTATGCATATCTGCGCAAGCAGGATGCCTTTAAAAAGGGGGAGTAATGAGTAAGCTGCTCGCCTGTAACGTCAAAAGAATTGCCGTATTGAATTCGTGTGGTTCGCGTTTTTCGGATGCAAAAGTTATTCCATCGTTTATTCCCGAAGACTAACTGCTCACTGGTACTGCCGACTGCCACTGTGTCGTTCCGGGTGGGGGGGCTTGTCTCTTATTTGGGTCGGACGCGACGGGTGGCAATGGCTTCGAGGGGATTTTCGGGCCAGTAATGTTTCGGATACCGTCCGCGAAGATCTTTGCGGACGAGTGCATATCCTGTTGACCAGAAGCTTTCCAAATCCTTTGTGACTTGTACTGGACGTTGTGCTGGCGAGAGCAGGTGCATCACGATCGGGATGCGGCCACTTGCGATTTTTGGCGTTCTCATCATACCAAAGACTTCTTGGATGCGCACATCCACATGCGGTTCGTCAGCGTCGTAGCGTATCGGGATCGTAGACCCGCTCGGGACTTGGATATGTGTAGGAGCAAGTTCATCGAGCAGGCGTCGTGAACAGGTACAGCTATCGAGTCGGCTTAACAGAATATCGGTGAGGCGTAGATTTTGAACATGTGTCCAGCGCGTAACGCCATCGCAAGCGGAGCCAAGCCAGCTTTCAAGATCGGCCATTAACGCATCATTTGAAAAGTCAGGCCAACCTTGATCCGGAAGCGTTCGCCGTAGGAATGTCACACGCGCTTGAAGTGCACGTGATGCGGATGACCAAGGAAGCTGGTCAATGCCTTTTTGCCGTATACCGTCGTATAGGGCTTCGCGCACGGCTTGTGGATCTGGCTTGGATTGTCCCCCGTCTCGGATACTGATGGCTCCAAAACAGATACGATTGATGGCTTGCACGGATTCGGTCCTCTTGTCCCAGGAGAGCAGAGCTTTGCTCTCGTATTCCAAACCAAAATGTTCATCAAGCTCTTCACGAGTTAGAGGTGCCGCAAGGCGTATCTTTGCATCTGTCGTGTCATCTTGAAGATCAACGGCCACGAGCCATTCTTCTCGGGCAAGTGCGTCTGAGGTGTCGATGACGGCGCCGCGTCCGCTTCGGAGCAAATAGGAGCCAGCAGTATCGCGGCGACGTCCAATGCGGTCGGGAAAAGCATAAGCAAGCAGCAGGCCTTCCGTACAGGAGGCATGATCGTGTTCAGGATAGGTGCGTCCCCAGCGACGTGCGAGCTCCCGTACACGTTGAGTGAAGCCATCCTTGTTTTGCAAGGAGTCTAAAAGGCGTCGGGCATCCGTCTCATAACGCCGGGATGAATCAGCCGAGGCCTCTGTCAGTGCTGCGGCCAGAAGGCATGCGTGTTGCGCGCACCCCGCTTCAGCCGCTTCGAAGATCATGTGCGCGAGGCGAGGATGGAGCGGAAGTTTGACCATTGCCCGTCCACGAGCGGTGATGACAGGACAAGGCAAAGAGGAGAGGGCCCCAAGTTCAACGAGGAGTATTGTGGCTTGACGCCAGGAGGCCTCGGGTGGTGGCGTCAGCCAGGGTAGGCCATCCCGTGCAGACGTGCCCCATTCAGCGGATTGCAGAACAACCGGTGCGAGGTCGGCGTCAAAAATTTCAGGAAGGGATTCAGGGGCGAGCTGTTGGTCGGTTATATCGTCCCACAGCCGGTAGCAGATGCCTGGGCACAGACGTCCAGCGCGTCCACGCCGCTGATCGGCGTGGTCACGGGTGATGCGGACTGTCTCAAGACGCGACATGCCATAACGCGGGGAAAAACGTGGGACACGCATCCAACCCGTGTCAATGACAACACGGATGCCTTCGATGGTAATCGAAGATTCAGCGATGGATGTTGCGAGCACCACTTTTCGCATTCCATGCAAAGGGGGAAGCACGGCATCGTCTTGCTCCTCGCGTGAGAGCGCAGCATAAAGTGGATGCAAGGAGACATTACTCGGGAGCTTCGACTCCCTCAATCGTTCAAGGGTTCGACGAATTTCGCCTTCACCAGGAAGAAAAACAAGGATGCTGCCCGTCTCATCTTGTAAGGCACGACAGACGGCATCAGCGGCTACAGTCGGCATGGGGGCAGTGGGCGTGCGCTTGAGAAGGCGTGTCTCAACAGGAAACATACGTGTTTCTGCCATCAGAATGTCGGTGTTCCCGAGATGCGTAGCAATAGGCCCAGGCTGCAGCGTTGCTGACATGACGACGATGCGGAGATCAGGCCGAAGGGCGCGATGACAATCCAAGACCAAGGCAAGGCCTGTATCAGCAGCAAGGCTACGTTCATGAAATTCATCAAAGATGATGAGTCCGACATCCGAGAGTTCAGGGTCACTGAGCAGACGTTGGGTGAGCAACCCTTCTGTCAAAATTTCGATACGCGTGTGTGGTCCGCAGCTTCGATCGAGACGGATGTGATAGCCGATGGTTTCTCCGACTTGCTCCCCGCGTTGTTTCGCCATGTAGGCCGCAGCGCTTCGTGCGGCAAGACGGCGGGGTTCCAACATGAGGATCTTCTTATCATGCAACCATGGCGCATCGAGTAGATAAGGGGCGACACGCGTTGTCTTTCCTGACCCTGGTGGAGATTGAAGCACGACCGCACGGTTGGCAGAAAGCGAAGCCGCTAGTTGAGGGAGGAGGGTATCAACAGGAAATATCATTGTCCTTCATCGCGAAGCGGACCATGCTTGCGGATGTCTTTCAACGGAATCATCTGCGTCACGCCAGGGGCGGTTTCAATTTTAATCCCTTCTTCGGTCGTATATTCGAGAACACCCGTGTAATGTGCTCGAGAAGTAATCACTTCGTAATTCGGGATAAATTGGCGGATTAGCCTAAACTGAGGTGCAATCGTCTGGTCACGCGTGATAGTGATCGATCGTTTTTGGGGTGCATACCCCTTGCGTATGATTTCAATGGTATGCTCGCCTTCAAGGATATCTTCAATGGCGAAGGGGTCAGAGAATGCTGTTGTATCTGTTTTTTTTGAATAAGTTACTCCGGCTTTTTTACCATCGAGGAGGACGGCAGAACCAGCAGGCGCGGTGACGACTTCGATACGTCCTGTAATTTTTGTCATGCGAAACTCTTCAGTGATAGAGGCACTATTTGTAAGGACAACATCGCGCGCATTGGGTTCACAGCCAGGACGTTCCACCCGGATGCGATAGGTACCCCATTGAACCTTGTTCGTATACGGGGTCATACCCTTGAATTCGTCATTGATATAGACGCGTGCCTCGCTAGGGATGGAGACGATTTGTATCGAGCCAGGCAGGGGCTTCATGGCAAGATTGATTTTTTGCACTTCCCCTGCCGCCAAAGAAACCTGGCGTGCATGGGGTTCATAGCCCGCGAGCTTGATTTCAATATTTACGCTTCCTTCGGGAATTCGCTCGATGGTGGTGGGCGTCTTGCCACGTGAAATGCCGTTAATAAAGACTTCGGCCTCAGCAGGTACGGTCTCGATATTGAGTGTGCCGGATGCTGACATCAGGTCGACTTCAAGTTTGATAGGGGTGCGATCTGCGATCACGAGATCTACATTCTTACTTTGGAATCCGGGCAGTGTAAGCGTCAATCGATGTGTTCCCGGACTGAGCGTTGTTAACAGCAAAGGCGTCTGGCCTAACGAGGCATTGTTATAAGAGATCTCAGCACCTGCTGGCTTGGATGTTACCAGAGCGAGTCCGGCAACGGGGTCAAGGGTGAATGCGCGTGCTTGGGTCATATCCTTCTTGATAGCAATCGTTTCAATGACGGGACGGAATCCTTTTTTTGAGATGTGTATCAGATGGAGCCCAGGGGCTATGTTTGTAAGTACTTGTGGCGTTGACCCAATCTTAATGTGATCGATGCTAATTTCGGCCTCAGAGGGAATGGAAGAAAGATCAAGCTGTGTCACGGGGAGCGGTTTTCGTGCTGCCTGCGTGACAGTTGCCAGAAAAATTAAAACGAAGCTAAGCGTGTGTTTTAGGCTCATTGCTTTTAGATGTCCGGGGTCAAGTGTTTGAAGGGCGTAACCATAAACTAGTGTTTCTTGATTCGTTTTTCAACGTCGAGTAATTTACGTGCGGCGGTCTGGTGGATCTCATCAGAACGGCTGGGGATAAGCTCGCAAATGACTTTAAGTTCCTTTGCGGCAGTTGGCCAGTCTGCAAGGTTAATGGCGCGGTCAGCTCGGAAATTTTGCTCCTGTAATTGCTTTGTTAAATCAGCCTTCGCCACTTCGAGGTTTTCCTTGATTGAGTCATAGAAATTCGGTTTAGGGTTAACAGTATCCAAATAGAAAAGGGCTTCTTGATAATTACGAATGGCGTCGCTCCGATTGCCAAACCGGACATCGCGTTCAGAATAATATTTCTTGGCGACATCAAAAGCGTTTTGAGCAAGTTCGATGAGTTTCTCTGTTGAGAACTGGATAGCCCAGATCCCCAGTTCGTTTTTACTAAAGGTTTCAAGTTTTTCCCGAACGGTACGGAATGCTTCAGGTTCGTCTGCACGGTTGAGAATATGACAGGAATGTACTTTTTTGCCAATCGCTGAAATCAATGTGTATTCGCTCATCGCATTTGCATTGGCTGATCCAGGATAATCTTTCTCAAGCGAAAAAAATCCGCTTGCCATAATGCCTCTGGCAAGATCGAACAGAATATCTGGCTCAACCTTCTTTTCCTTCAGGATATGACGATTGCCGCCTGCGAGGTCATCAATCTTAACCGTCAGTACGCCATCGGCAGTCAATGAAAGCTCGAAGCGAAAAATATTCTCTGCCGAGGCTTCGACTTTTTCATAAAGAACAAGCATGGTACTGTCTTGTTGGGGTGTAACGGGTTTTACTTTTGTATTTACTTTACCAGTGTCGAGTGTGAAGATAAACCAGATGCAGGTGAAGAAAATGAGTAAGGCCGTGAACCCCCATAGTATGGGACGCAGAATATTTTTCTGTTGCAGGGCTAAGGCGTGGTCAGGCGTATCAAACCCAAGGTCAATAACTCTGTCGGTAGGGGGTGGAGCGGAAAGTGTTGACGCACTGGGTTCCGCCGAAGAAAAGGATACTGATGCGGATACGGTTACACGGATGATGGAATCGCCAATGGTAATAATGTCGCCAGGGTTAAGCTTTTGCTCGGTAATGGGTTTGTCGTTGACGAATGTTTCGTTTGCGCTCTGGTGATCTTTAAGCCACAGTTCAGCACCTTTTAGCTCAAACGTGCAGTGCACACGTGAAAGTGCGGGGTCAGCAAGGGCGATGTCAGATTGAGAGGAACGGCCCAGTGTTGTTTTCTCCGCCGTAAGGGGAAGTTGGGTTCCGGCGCGTAGACCTTGTTCGAAAATCAAAATATAATTAGACATAACGGATAATCCAAAGCAAAATACAGGAATAATTAGAAAAGTTGATTTATGGTATCACGTAGAATCGGGCCGAGCAGAATGACAAATACCGCAGGGAAGATAAACAACATGAGGGGTCCAAGCATTTTGACAGGAGCTTCATTCGCAAGCTTCTCGGCTCGATCAAAACGGCGAGAACGCATTTGATCGGACTGGATACGCAGGATAGCACCAATGCTGACACCCAGTTCATCTGCTTGGATCAATGAATTTGCGACGGAGCGAAGTTCCGCTAAGTCAACCCGCACGGACATATTTTTTAAGGCAATCTTGCGTGAGAGTCCAATTTGGATTTCACGGGTCATGCGAATGAGCTCTTCATTGAGCGGATCGAGTTTGCGACGATCGCAATTTCGTTGCAGTGCGCTCATAAAGTCCATGCCAGCTTCGACCGAGAGCGTTAATAGATCCAGCACAAACGGCAGTGCTCGCTGAATGGAGAGATGGCGAAGCTTAAGTACTCGATTGAGCCAAAAAATGGGATAGGCGTAAAAAAGAATAAGGCCAATGATAAAGAGGAGGATAAAGTTGTTTCCCATCACGCTGGGCAACAGTTGGTTAAAAAGGCTGAGTAATCCAAACCAGATAATACCACAGACGAGGGGCATCATGAACTTGATGGCAAGAAATTCTATGCCGTTCATTAAGCCTTCAAAACCCGCCGCAATAAGTTTTTTTTCTGCAAGGTCGCTTGATTTTTTAAATTCTGGACGTGAGACAATTGGTGAAATATTTGAGACAAATGGCAATAATAAACGAAAAATAAAAGGAATTTTACGCTCCTGCTGCCTGCCGTCGGCAAGGGTCACATACGTGATTTCGCGTCCAATGACTATACAATACCAAGCGAAGCCAGCAGCACATGCCGCCCAGCACGACATCACCAAAAGACGGAAAGGTTCAGCAAGAATAAGAACTCCAACAGTTTCGAACATGGTTTAATAATAACAGGCGTAGCCGATTTAGGCAATCGAAAAGGCCGAGATAGGAGGCAAGAGAAAAGGAGTTGCGTATCGCGAGAAATAGGCGTAATCTTAAAACAAATACTGAATTCCCTGGGTCGTTGTAAAAAGTGATAGGTCGTTATGAGAAACATTCGAAAAGTGCTCGATTGGTTTTATCCACGGGTGTGTCCAGGATGCCAAATGCCGTCTAATCGTGAAGACCGGTATTGGTGTTGGGATTGCTGGGGGTCGATATCGCTCTTTGATGCGATGGGTAAATGTTCTGTTTGCGGACATCCGAGCGAGGGTGCGGTGTCACATGCTTTTGTGTGTGGTACGTGTCGTGCACATAAGCCTGCTTTTGAGCGTGCGCGCGCTGCCGCCGATTTTAGGGGGACCCTTCAAGACCAGATTCATGCGTTTAAGTATAATCATGCGTTTTGGATGCAGCAAGATCTGTGTGATTTGTTGCATGGTGCAGTACAGGCGCATTTTTTGACCAAGGAAATTGATGCGGTGTTCCCAGTACCCCTCTTTCCAGCGCGTCAGCGTGAACGGTCTTACAACCAGGCAGCTCTTCTCGCAGAGGAATTGGCGAGTCGACTTGATCGCCGCTTTGATGAGCAGTCTCTGTTACGCATCCGCAAGACAGAGACACAGACGCATTTTAATGCTGTGAAACGACGAGAGAACATGGCTGGCGCATTCTCGGTAGTACGTCCAGAGTGGGTCCGGCAACGGTGCGTATTGCTTGTGGATGATGTGATGACAACAGGTGCCACGCTGCACGAATGTGCAAAGGCTTTAAAGCAAGCAGGGGCTCGTAAGGTCTGGGCTTTGACGATCGCACGTAAGCGGGGAGATCACGTGTAAACACGCTACACAGAGCGTGAGCGGAGAGGGTGTATCAAGTAGGTCATGGCACGAAAGTAGTGAGGAGGGCATTTACGCCCTCTTCAGTAAATGCTGAACGGCCTGCATGATGGCTTCAACCGAGGGGATGCAGGCGGCTTCGAGGTTTTTCGCTGAAGGCATGGGCAAGTCCGGCGAGGCGAGGCGCAGAATAGGTTTCTCTAAGTAGTCGTGTGCTTGTTCCATGATTTGCGTTGCAATCTCAGCTCCAAAGCCGCCAGTCTTCGGACCTTCTTCCACAATGAGCACACGGCCTGTCTGCTTGACCGACTCGACAACTATACCCATATCAAGCGGATTGAGTGTCAGCAAGTCTATAACCTCGGCCCCGATGCCACAAGCATGGAGTTGGTCGGAGGCCTCCAGGGCTAACTGTGCCATATATGACCAAGCGATGATCGTCACGTCCGTACCCATACGCACTGTGTTTGCAACACCAAAGGGAATAGGGGGTGGTAAAGCTTTGAAGTCATCAAACCGCCGGGGATAGAGCATTTTGTGCTCAAGAAAGAGAACAGGCGATTTTAAACGCAGAGCGGTTTGCAGAAGCCCTGAGGCATCCTGAGCATTGGACGGTGCAGCAATCAGAATTCCCGGAATGCCCGTAAAGAGCCGTTCGAGTGATTGTGAATGCGTTGCGCCATAGCCGCGTCCACCCCCATTCGGCACGCGAATGATGAGAGGACAATCCAGTCCGTAAATGGGTTTCAGCTTGGCGGCCATATTGACGAGCTGATCAACCGCGAGGGTGATGAAATCCATGAACATAAATTCAATGACAGGGCGGTGACCCGCCACTGCTGCGCCGATCGCTATACCTGTAAGTGCTTGCTCGGAGATGGGCGTGTCGCGTACACGCGTTGGTCCGAAGGCTTCCAAGAGACCCCGCGTAACGCCAAAGGCGCCACCATAAGCGCCAATGTCTTCTCCCATCAGAAAAATGGATGAGTCGCGTTGCATCTCTGCTGCGAGCGTGTCATGGATGGCTTGTGTAAAGGTGATACTCATGACAGCTCCTCAGCAAGATAAAGGGATGGATCGGGCATGGATGATGCCTCGCAGAAGAGGACTGCATCGTCAATACGGGCGTGCATTTGTTGTTGATATTCAGAAAAAAGAGCATCTGTTGTTGCTTCGTGTTCACGAAGATAGGCTTGCATACGCAGAAGGGGGTCACTCTCTCGCGCTGCTGACTCTTCCTCACGTGTACGATAGATGCGCTGATCACCCCGGGAATGTCCAGAGAGACGATAAGTTATGCATTCAATGAGCGCTGGACCATTGCCCTGACGCGCAGCCTCAGCGAACGTAGCGACGGTGTCGCGGACAGCAAAAAAATCGTTACCATCAATCGTCTTACCAGGCATGGCATAAGCCTTTGCGCGGTCAGCAATGCAGGGGTTTGCGAGTCCGCGTTGCGTGGTTGTGGACATCGCATAGCCATTATTCTCTACGATGAAAAGAATAGGGAGATTCCAGAGGGAAGCCATATTCAGTGTTTCATGAAAGACGCCTTGATTGGAGGCCCCGTCACCAAAGAGACTTATAGTTACGCGCCCTGACTTGCGCATCTGCGCATCAAGGGCAAGCCCGGCCGCAAAGGGAATGCTCGCCCCCGTGATACCGTTTGCGCCGTAAAATCCGATGGTTGGATCCATCATCATCTGACTGCCACCGCGTCCGCGTGAATAGCCTGTTACGCGTCCAAAAAGTTCGGCCATCACACGTTGGGGGTCTGCGCCCCGCGCCAGGAAATGCCCGTGCCCGCGATGCGTCGAGGTCATGGCATCTATCGGTCTCAGTGCAGCGGCGACACCGACCGCGACAGCTTCCTGTCCGATACAGGTGTGAGCCGTACCCATGATGCGGCCTTCCAGAAAAAGGCGTTCAATCGCCTCTTCAAAGAGACGGATGAGCAACATCGCGTTATAAGCCTGTAGGGGTGTCATATCAAATTATTGGATGGTGGTCAGCATGGCATCTGCCACAGTGTTGGCTTCTTCCTCTCCCTTGAAATGCTGAACGAGCACAAGGGCGAAGAGCAACGCCGTGCCAGGACCTTGGCTCGTGATAATGTTTTCATCAGCAATAACGGGCGCATTTTCATAAGCCTTGCCAAGTTCCTCGGCACACGTCGGATAGCAGGTGGCGGTTCGACCATTGAGGACGCCGGCTTTAGCCAGTACGGTTGGAGCAGCGCAGATGGCTGCGACGTGACGTCCCTCTTCAGCGAATTGACGTACTGCTTCCAATACACGTGTGTCTTCCTTCAAAATGTCCGTCCCCTTGCCTCCCCCGGGAAGGACGATCGCGCCAAAGTCATCGAGGTTGATAGCGGACCATGTCGTATCCGCGGCAATTTTTATACCGTGCGCCGCATGGATGGTGACATGATCCGTCAACGAGACTGTCGTCACACGAATAGAGGCACGCCGCAAGACATCAATAATGGTGACGGCTTCCATGGGTTCAACACCCTCTGCAAGTGGAATTAAAACAGGCATAAAACTCCTTTTAGATGACCAATTACATAGAATCAAAATAACATAAGAGACCCATCATTGAAAGCGGAGATTATTCCGCCTCCGTGTTGACGCGCTGACGGCCCGTTTTCTTTTCGCCCTGTATCCGCTTGTCCGCCACGATCTTTGCTTTCTGTCGACGCGAACGGCGTCGCTTCTGACGGCGGATGCGCTCCACGTCCTGCCGTCGTTTGGAGTGTTCTGACTTTTCTTTCTCAAGAATTTTCTCGGCGAGTTCCCGGCGGGCGAGCCAACGGTTCATTTCGCGGGAACGGCCTTCTCCAAACTTGATGGTACATTTGCTGGGTGTGTGATAAAGGCGTACCGTGGAGGAGGTCTTGTTTACTTTTTGTCCACCCGGGCCCGAACCCAGAATAAAGCTCTCTTCAATATCCTCTTCAAAGACACTGGCAAGCGTCATAAGTTGCTTGATTTTTTCGATCGTCCCCGTGCTGATCATGGTGTGACACGGCTCGTGATAATGCCGTCCTTGACGTGGGTGAGTAAATGGGTGTTGGGTTCTGCATCCACAATGGAGCGTACCAGTTTTCCGTCAGCTGTGCGTGTTAGGCTGTAGCCACGGTCCAGTACGGACAAGGGATTGAGTAACGCACATTGACGGGCAAGCGTTTCGAGCCTCGCGCGATAACGTTCATTTTTCCGATGGGCGGCTTGTACCAGCCGCTGCTGAACAAGTGCAAGGCGTGATTCCAAGGAACGCGTCTGGCGTTCACGCAAGACC
>JBAXOG010000088.1:0-20156 GCA_037133395.1 bacterium
CTCCGCTTAAGCGCGTTTCTGAAGGTTCACGAATGGAGTGGATGAGGCGGAGTGTTGAAAATTCAGTTGGACAGTGGTTGAATACGCAGAAGAAAGGGAAATGATATGAAAAGACTCGGTTTGTTGAATATGTTTATTTGTGGCTGGGCGATGGTCTCATCCGCGCAGCTGATTGGTTTGACGACGGCCAGTGATAAGGCTTTGGGCGACCAGTTGAAACAGGTGGAAGCTCTTCCCAAAGAGCAACGCTCTCCAGTCTTGATGATTGGAGATTCCATGATGCGTTTGCTTGGAAATGCGTTGGAGAAGGAACTGGGAAAGATACCAGATGTAAAGGCCTCGAGTTTCACCTCTCTGGGATCAGGGTTGGCTCGTTTGGACGCTTTTGATTGGATGGCAAAATCGATTGCTCTGATGGATGAAAAAAAACCTTCGACTGTTATTGTCTCGCTGGGCGCAAACGATCATCAGGTTCTGGTGGATCTGACGGGAAAGAAGATCCTTGTTGACACCCCTGCCTGGAGTCAGGAATATGGGCGCCGTATTAGTCAGATCATGGGGCTGCTCATCCAAGGGGGTGCGAAGCGTATCATCTGGTTGACCCTGCCGGACATGAAGGATCCGACGCATCAACGTTATGCACAGACGGTGAATAAGATTGTAGCTGAACAGGCGGCGACGCATCCGGCGGTTACCCTTTTTGATACGGCACCGATCCTGGCCCGTAAGCAGGGTAAATTTGTTTCTTATGTGATGGGGGCAGATGGAAGTGTGATCACGGTGCGAGATCCAGACGGTATCCATCTGAGTACCGATGGGGCAAAAAGGCTAGCTCAGGCACTCGCGCTGGCTTATTGGAAATAAGGACATGAAGTGTGTTTCTCGAACGCCATTACGGTTGCCACGTCAAATCTTACTATTATGACAAACAAGAAATATCAGCCGGGATTGTCCGCGTTGGGTTATCGGTGTTGCGTGCTGGTCGGCACCCTTGTTCTGGCTCTACTGGTGTCAGCGCAAGAGGTGAAACAAGGGGCGTTACGGCAGCGTCTCGGGCGCGTGTTGACGCCTGAAGAGAAAACGCGTATTTTGTCAGAGGTCAAGACAAGTGATGATATCGACATCTCACTTGCAAGTGCGTTGCTGTATAAGGGGCTCGGATTATTCACTGAAAAAGAGTATGAGCAATGCGTCCCCTATTTTGAGGAGGCATTGACCTTAGATCCTTCCATGTTGCCAGGCTGGGAGGGATTGGGGTGGGCATATTGGCGCTTGGATGAGAAGGAACTGGCAAAAGAGTTGTGGACAAGCATGCGGCAAATCGTGCCGAACGAGGTGATGCCGTATCTTTTGTTAGGGCAGGTTGCAGTTTTAGAAAAGGACTGGATGCTCGCAGATGATTATTTCCGGAAGGCATTGATCCTAAAGCAAGATCAATATGAAGTGCGCTTCTGGTTTTCTCAGAATTTATTGCGAATTGGAAAATATAAGGAGGCGGAGCGCATTGTACGTGCATTGATCCGAGAGGACTCCGGACGTGTGGATGTGCAAATTTTGTTGGCTCGGATGATGATGTACCAACAATCGTTCGATGAGGCAGCGGTGATGTGGCGGAAGATTCTTGAAGAGTTGCCAGATAATGCTGATTTGCTGATGGAGCAGGCGTATGTCGAGCTTCAGGTGGGTGAAATCCAGCGCGCGGATGACTTATGCGTGAAGGTGTTGGCGTTGAACCCAAAGAACCTTCGGGCCATGATGTTTCGAGCCGATCTTGCGGATATCAGCGATATGGCTGATCTTTCTATTACGCGTCTCCAGGAGTTGATCGAACTCAATCAGGATCCGAAAATACGCGCAGGATTACGAATCCGTCTCGCGAATCGTTGCAGACTGATCAATGAGCGAAAGGCAGAGGCTCCCTATTCGGACAGTTACATCATGGATCAGTATGCGTTGGCGATTAAAGATGATTCGTCGAATGTTGTTCATCGGTTGGCGTTTGCAGAGGTGTGTGTGGTGAGTCAACGATATGGACAGGCTCGAGAGCTGGCGATTGAGGTGCTCGAAAAATTTAACAAGCATAATATCCGGGCGAAAGACATTTTGTTTCAAGTTGAATTAGCCGAAGGGCATTATGATCGTGCGGATCAAGTTTTGGATGATCGTTATAACGGGTATGAGAAAAACGATCCCGTGCGGCTCTATCGGCGGGCGGAGGTGATGGTTGCGCGTGGCAGATTCGAAGAGGCCTTAAATTTATTGGACATGATGGATAAAGAGACCGCTGGAGCCTGTGTCTTGACCTTGCTTTATCATCAGTTAACGGAAAGCGATTGGATTCCGACAACCTCGGTTCGCCGTCTGCACGAACATCTCGCGGCACTTAAGCAAGAGGGATTTGAGATAATTTCCCCGGCCACCATTCTGGAGGTTTTTAAAAAGCATACGGATAGTTTGAGTAATCATGTCGCGTCGGTATCGCGAACCCTGCCGTGGCCTGCCAAGATCGTTGACAGTCTTCGTTATGCCTTCACCGGGGAACGGCGTTTTCAGCTTGTGGACGCTCAAGCAGCAGCCGAAGCGTGGAAGGTCTCGAAATATGTTGCCGTGACCTTTGATGACGCTACCCGTTCCGCTTTTAAACTCGGCACTTCTGTCGCGCAAGATTTCAATGTACCCTTCGGCATGTTTGCGATTACAAAAGAGGCAGAGGATTTTGCGCCGATGTATGCGTCGTGGAATGAGATTCAGGAATATGCATCGAGTGGGTTTTGGGTCATGGGAAGCCATTTGGAGGATGCTCATACTTTAAGTGCCGTAACTTCGGATCCTTTGGACAAGCGGCATTCCTTGGTCAATCGTCTCTGGTTGCCAGAAAAAGGGCGGTTGGAATCTATGAACGAGTGGGATAAACGGATGCGTCATAATTTTAGACAGAGCCGTAAGACGATCAAGGAGAAGATGGGCGAACATGACACCCCTGTGGCCATGGTCGCCTATCCGTATGGAGATGTTGGGCAGGATGAAGCGTCTAACATCACCGCATTGCGGAATCCGATTCAAAGCATCACTTCGGAAGCAAGTCGTAATTTTGAGATAGGCTTTGTTCAGAACGCGAATGGGTATTCCTGTGCAGGGGATGACAAAATGCTCCTGAGCCGTTATGAACCGATGTGGTTTGATGAAGGAGCCGATGTTGTTCGGACTGCCTATCGGAACCATCCTGTGTTTATGGCTCGTCGTCTGCGTGTTGAAATAGCGTATCGACAGAATAAACCCTATCTGGCTAAAGACATGGTGGCCTCGATGAAACGTGATGGGTATCCTTCTGAATGGTGTAGAGAAATGGAAGTCGAGACGTTTGCCCATTTTACGCGTAAACCCATTCGTAAGGAAAAGCCCTTGATCCGGGATAGTCAGATAACGACAGTGCCCCCGTTGCGTGCTCAGCGTGTGAACACAGAGGCGGTTGCCCCCGCGAGCGGTCCTGACACGTATTCGCCTGAACAACGGTCAATGGGTGCTGCGAACTCTGGGACGATGCCAGAACGTCCTAATGAGGTGATTCAGGGAGAAGAGCGCCCGAGTGTTGCATTGAACTCGCCCTATCTGGGCGGAGAAATTTGGGATAATAAGGCCAATGGCGAATTTTCGCAGACGCGATATGGTTTTAGAGGGGGTCTCAACCTAAATAAGCGCTCTGCCTTATCGGCTGAGTTTTTCACAGGAACGATTAAACAGAAGACCACGTTGTCGACCCCAAACCTAGACTATAATTCTGGACAACCCACCTCGCGTTCAAACTTTGTCTATTTCAGCTCTAATGCGGTTTACCGTGCTTCACGAGATGACATCCGTTTTCGTTATGCGTATACGTTTGATTCGGGGGCGGTCTTGTCCATGTCGTTGGGGCAGGCATCATTTACGGCTAATAAAGAGAAGAGTTCCGATTTCTATCTGGATCGTCGCGATGGGTTGTATAAGTCGCGCGATTATTCAAAGGTGGATGATCAGGCCTATATTGGAGACATCTCCTTTACCTTTTATCCGTTGGAGACGATTCTCATGCGGACTTACTATATCCATGATGTGGCCAGCTCTGGATATGAACTGCTCCAATACGATTCTATAGGGTTTAACAGCCGGTGGGCGCTTTCCGATCAATGGTATATGGGACTGACGGGGCAATATTGGGTCTATGAGGATGATAATTCAATCGGGTATGCACAAATTGATTCCTTCTGGGAGGTGTTGGAAGACATGCATCTTTGGCTGGGGGCTGAAGGGATGGTCACTTCTGCAGCTCAGAAGAACAGTTATTATTGGACGCCGTATTGGGATACACGGATCAACATGATCTTGAGGTATCGGGAGGAATATCCAGGATACTTCTTTAATTTTGATACCATTGTGGGATACCAGCGAGAGGATGCACGTGCAAACGACGAGCTTTCCGGTGGGCAGAATTGGGAGCCAGGAATTGGTTTTGCGGCAAGTTATCAACGTCGAATCTGGAAGTCTTTCGATTGGTTCATTGATGCCCGGACGATGTTCTTACACAGTTATATTGATCATAGTTTGCGTATAGGCGGAATTTACAATTTCTAACGGGAAGGGGTTTTTGTATGGCTACTGTATTGGTGATTGATGATGAAGAGTCTGTACGCGCTTATTTGGTCGCGCTGATTCGTCGTTTTGGATATGAGGTTGAAACGGTGGATTGTGCGACGGCAGCTTTAGAGCGGTTGGCTCAATCCAGTTATGGGATGGTGATTGCGGACATCTGTCTTCCGGATGCTCCGGTATCCGTACAATGGACCCAGCAATTGCTTGCTGTAGCGGGGCAAACGCCGATTGTTCTGATTTCTGGCGCCCCCACCCCCGAGTTGGAGCAACTGGCCAAGAGTGGCCAGGTTCGGGCATTTTTGAGTAAACCGTTCGAATTGGCTTTTATTAAAAACATCCTGCAAGAAGTCTTGAGGTAATATGATCAACAAAATAGGACTAGGTGTCTCTTTCTTTGATACACGCTTTGGCGGTGTTTATCGTGGACGTCAAGTTCTATGCATAGGCAGGAATGGCTCTGGGAAGTCACTGCTTTCGTATCACTTTGCAAATCAAGGGATTGTTGATGATGATAAGGTGTTGTTGTTGTCGGGTTCATTAGCAAAGGATGTGGTGATCCTTGGCGAGAGTTATGGGATGAATTTTGCAGCCGCAGTCCGGACTGAACAACTTATACTCTTGGAATATGCGGGACTTTTGGGGTCCGAGGAGGCGATCTCTTCTAATATTATGTTGCCCCCCGAGGTGTTTGTCGAACTTCAAGGAATTATTGAAGCGCACTCGATTTCACGGGTGGTGTTAGATTCTGTTTTGCCATGGGTGGCGATTCAGCCGCTGACCCGATTGAATGAACATATTTATTCGTTTATCCATGCACTGGATCGTCTGGGGGTCACGACGCTGATGACGCTCCCCAAACCGCTTTCAAATGCGTCGTTTGCATTAAAGAAGCAAATGGAAGATATTGTGCCTGTTGTGGTGACGATGGATCACCAGAATGGTTTGAATAGGACAATGCGAGTGTCGAAATATCTGGGTGAAGCGCATGGCATTGTACAGCCGATACCGATCATGATTGCTCCCGGTAAAGGTTTGGTTTTGGAAACGGAGCAAAGTAGGGGACGTGATTCCCAAGACCAAGGGATCGTGGTGCCAAATGTGGGTGAGGGACAGAGCTCTTTCTCGTTTGTTCCTCCTAAAGAGGGGGGCGTACCCTCCTCAGCAGCGCCGAAAAAAGAGACCAAGGGGCCGATCCGTTTTTCGGATGTCATTCGGTCGTGATAGGGTTTGTATATGTACCAAAAGTATTGGAACTTACGCGATTTGCCTTTTCTGAATGTGACAGATGACCGGTTGGTCTATATGACTGATCAGCATCAGGAAGGGCTGGCTCGTCTGGTGTTCCTCATCAGCGAGGGCCGGATGGCTGGAATGCTTTCAGGGCCTTTCGGGGTTGGCAAGTCGTTGACGTTGGAACTGCTGGCTCATCACGCAGCTAAGATCCAGTTGCCCGTGATCCGTATGGATGCGATTCCTGGCGGGACGTTGCCCATGACGAGGTATCTTTTGCGCCTGATCGGCATTGCGGAGATTCCCCAGACCTTGCCGGATGCGCTGATGTTGTTGCAGGTCTACTGCCAGAATGCGGCGAGTCCCATACGACGCTTGCTCCTGATCGATGAAGCGCATTATTTGGCGCAGGATGATGGCTATTACTTTGCGCATTATTTGTGTAATCTGCGGATTCCAGGAAAGGATAGCCGTCAGGAGCAGCCGCTTTTTACGTTGGTCTTGGCTGGCACGGAGAAGTTGCGCGAGACCGTGAATGAGTATGAGTCGCTGCGCCGTCGCATCCAACTGGATTGGGTTCTGGATCCCTTGAATCAGAAACAGTCGCTTGAGTATGTCCAGTTCCGTATCCGAGGAGTTTCGGGCGATATGTGGATCTTTTCAGAGGAGGCATTAGCTGAAATTTTTAAGTGGAGTGCCGGAATCCCTCGAAACATTAACCATCTTTGCGACACTGCCCTGATGCTTGGTTATGCTGCACAAGTCTCTCAGATATCGAGAGAGATTGTTCGCCAAGCCGCAGTTGATACAGGCCTGGATCAAAGCCAGGTAGTTACGGATGCCCAGAAGGAGGCAACTTCATGAATTTCAATATCCCGATGTCCGATGTCGGCATGATTACCGGTATTTTGGGCGCATTCTTTCTCTTGGTCGCCTTTTACAAGAGTTTGTTTCATTCGCGCAGACCCCCAGAAGAGGTCGCGATCGAAGCGATGGAAGCTCAACGGAAACGGGAAAAGGAAGATGCGCTTCGCGTGAATATTTCTGATCCGTTTGCACAGACTGCCCCCGAGGAGGAGAGACAGGAAGTTTCGCAGCATTCAGATACTCAAAAGGTGGATGGCGACCCTAAGCCGGCACCTGTCCTTTCGGCGTTCCGTCAGTTGGCGCCAACGGGAATGTTGGGTGAAATTACCGTGAAGAATTCAGACCTTTATCAATGGGAGTGAAGGCGCCTACATGCGCAGTTAATAATGGACGTGTACTATGGGAAACGAAAGTGGAATCCGCGTGTGGACTCTTATATGTGTCTCGCCTCTGCTCTCGCTACTGGTGTGGGCTACTGAGTTGCCGCTCGGGCTGAATTTATCTGGAAAGATTGTTTCGTCCCCAGGTCTTACTGCTCCTCAACTGGGCGCATCTTCTGTTCTTTTTACGTTGCCCTTCAATCAAGCCTTGGAACGAGCCTATTGGGACTTTCCCTTGCGTGTTACGGAAGAGGCAACGACCCTGAGACTCACCTTTGAGACACAAGATCCAATTCTTTTAGCTGGGTTGACGGTGCACTGTCTGAAAGGTGGCGACTGGGGGACTGTACAGCCCTTGATCTATCCGCATGGAACTGGCAAGTATGTTGCTATCTGCCCGCAGGGTGCTTTTTTGGATGAGCGAAATAAACCGTTCGAGTGGAAAAGGGCACAGGTGCTTCGGTTGTCCTTTTGGCGAGGAGGGCTCAAGGAACGAAAAGAAGTCAAGTGGATTAAAGCGGAATTCGTCTCTGATCCTGTCGCAATTCTGCTTGCGGATGACGCCATGGCCGCAGGTGGACTCTTCTTGGCCAAGCAATGCGTGGAGCGCCTTCAGGTGACCCTCTTTCGGATGGGACTGGGTTCGGCTGTGATCCTTCCTCCGGCGATTACCCCTTCCGCACTGAAACGCTTTTCCGTCCTTATTGTTCCGTATGCGCCCCAAATGAAGGAGACGCAGGTTAGGGTACTTAAAACGTATGTCAATACGGGTGGCAAGGTGATTGTTTTTTATCCGTCGGCTCAGGGATTGGCGGATCTCTTGCAGGTGAAGCCATTGCCGTATCGGGCGGCTGATCGTGACGCTTCTTGGGTTGAGATGTGCGTTGAAAATTCGAAGGTGCTGGTGCCGTCGCCAACGATCAATCTCTTGTCTGCGCAGCCATCTTCTGCCGCTGGCGAGGTTTTTGCTTACTGGAGAGACAACCGTGGTTTCGTCGACCGTTCCCTTCCCGCTGTCGTGGTCACACCGGCCGGCGCATGGTTTGCTTACTTGCCCCCTTTACCCTCGGTGGCTGCTGTGAATTTGTTTGAGGCGCTTTTTAACAAGGTGTTGCCGGGGTTGCGGCCGATGGAGCGTTCGTTTGGGGAAGCTTCTGGCGTGGTGATCCCACGCGGTGATCCGCCACGCAGAGGTGTTTGGTTCCATCATCCAGAGTCGCGTCATGAAAAGGGCTGGGAAGGCGTCTTGGACGAACTCACGAAGGTGGGTGTCTCAGATGTCTTTGTTCAACTTCAGGCAGCGGGGACGGTTTTTGTTCCGATCAAGGGGCGCGATGTTGTTTCCGGAAAAGTGCCCCGCCGTGCGGAGGATGGACTGCACGTGTTGTTGGCGGCCGCATCTAAACATAAAATCCGTGTCCATGCGTGGATTACCTGCTGGAGTTTGGAAGGAAGTGATCCCTCGCAACAAGCCGTGCTGAAATCCAGTCAGCGCTTGATGGCCGACTCAAACGGGGCTCTCTTGAACTGGCTCTGCCCGTCGTTGCCAGAGAATCGGGCTCTGCTCCTTGACGGAATCAAAGCCTTGGCGTTTCGCGGTGTTCAAGGCATTCATCTGGATTATGTTCGGTATCCAGAGGCTCAGGGCTGTTATGCCCTAGCTACGCGGAAAGCTTTTGAAACTGTTCTGGGGAGGCGAGTCGCTACATGGCCTCAAGATGTTCTCTCGGGCGGATCTGATGGTGTCGCGTTTGATCGTTTCCGACAGCAGGAGATTACTTCGTTTGTGCAAGAGGTCCGCCAGGTGTTACAAAAGTCTTATAAGGGATGTGAGCTTTCGGCCGCTGTGTTTCCAACCCCTGATGCTGCGCGATTGCGCGGCCAGAATTGGAGTCGATGGGTGAATGAGTCCCTGGTTGATTTCGTCTGTCCGATGATGTATTCGAACACGGGGTATGGGTTTGAGCAGATGTTGAAGTCGGGGTTGGTGGAGATTCAGGAACGTGCGCGTGTCTGGCCGGGTATCGGGTATTCAGCGGATGAGAGTCAACTGGATCGCCGGAGTATAGCCGAACAGCTCGAGAAGGTCCGGCAGGCGCATGTAGGGGGTGTTGTCTTCTTTGCTTATGATAGCGGATTAGCGGAAATATTGAACTGAGGTTGTCATCTGGTTAAAGAACGTGAGGTGTGTCATTCATACAGTAGAAAAGATAGAACAAGATAAGCAGGCCTTCATCAGTCCTTGGCTGATGCTATGCATTTGGATCCTCGTGGTTTTGTTTGTAGTCTTGGGCATGACGGTGAATATACGCAATCAGCATTGGGATGTCTACTCAGTAGCGTTTTTCCCTGTGGGCATGACGAGTCTGGGCTTGCTCTTGTTCTCGTTGAGTCTTGCGCTGATCTACTCGCGTAAGCATATCCTGGAGCATCAAATGAGTCTGCTGGATAAGGAAGAGAACTATAGGCTGCTCGTTGAAAACTTGAGTGCGGGTATTCTCATTTGTGGAGCTGATTCCTCTATCCGGTTCGCAAATCCAGAGGCAACTCGCCTGTTAGGGATGTCCATCGAAGAGATGAAGGAAGAGCAGATTTCGATGTTGATGTGGAAATTAGTGGATGAGAAAGGAATACGTTTACCGAGGGAGAATTATCCGGTCTCTCAGGTCATCTCCTCCGGCAAATCCGTTCATCATGTTATGGCTGGAATTATCCATAAGAACTCTGGCAATACGTGCTGGATGATGTTCACTGCTTATCCACGATTTACGGCACAAGGGAAGTTGCTGCACGTGGTCGTTACCTTTGTGGACCTCACTGAAAGAAAGTTGATAGAGGAACGTGCGAAGCTGTTGCAATCCCGGTCTGAGGCCATGTTGAAGATGCCCAAAAAAATGGATCTGATGGACGAAAAGGAATTCATGCAGTATAGTCAAGAGGTCGCGGAAGATTTGACCGGCAGTCAGATAGCCTTCCTCCACTTTGCCAACAGTGACGAGCAAACGATCAATCTGATTACGTGGTCGCGTCGAACGATGGAGCGATACTGCAATGTGGCAACTTATCAGAGTCATTATCCGCTAAAACAGGCGGGGATCTGGGCGGATGCGATGCGTGAACGCGCCCCTGTAATCATCAACGATTATGCAGCTTATCCCCACAAGCATGGGTTGCCAGAGGGACATTCCGCGTTGAATCGGCTGCTTTCGGTTCCTATCTTTGAGGATGACAAAGTAGTCATGCTGATGGGGGTCGGAAACAAAGCACAAGACTATAATGATTTCGATGTCGAGACCGTCCAGCTTATCGGAAACGATGTTTGGAGGCTTGTCCAGCTTAAACGGAGTTTGGTGGCGCTACGAGCGAGCGAGGCTCGTTTCCGTGAGCTTATCAAACTGTTGCCTGTCCCGTTGGCCATGAGTGATACCAATGGGAACATCACTTACCTAAATGAGGCATTTTCCAAACTTTTCGGATATACTCTGGGAGATATCAAGACATTGGATGAGTGGTGGTTACCTTCTGATCCAGATGTGTCTCGTGAACAAGAGAAAATGCCAACGTGGAAACAACACGTGATAAAAGAAGAATCCTCTCATCATGGATTTACGACGATGGATGTTCGTGTGCGCTGCAAAGATGGGGGTATACGGGTTGTGCTTGTTGCAGCGATGTTGACCAACGATTTGATTCGGGATATGTATGTGATCTCCTTTTTCGACATCACAGAACGAAAACAAGCGGAAGAGAGTATGAAGTACAATCTAAAGGAGATGAGTCGTTTCAATGCCATCGCGGTGAACAGGGAAGAACGGATGATCGAGTTGAAAGGTGAAATTAATGATCTCCTGAGAGAAGCAGGGGAGGCTGAGCGGTATAGGATTCCCAGATGACCGATACAACCAAAATAATTCGTACAGTGATGAAGGAGACGTATGGGCGCGACCTCTCGTGCTATGATGAGCCCTTTTTAAAGCGCACGTTGCATATTCGGTGTTCCTTGACTGGATTGAAGACGCTGGCGGAATACGGGGAGTACTTGAGCCGACAGCCGGAAGAAGCGAGAGCCTTCGCACAATCGCTTGTCGTTTCGTATAGTGAGTTTTTCAGGGATACGCTTACGTTTGCAGTATTGGAAACAGTCGTGATCCCATTGCTCCAGAAGCGGAGTAACGGTAGAACGATTCGAATTTGGTCCGTAGGGTGTTCAGCCGGAGAGGAGGCATATTCGCTCGCAATTCTTTTTGAGGAACTGGTGCAGGGGCTCGGGATACCAGTGCCCTATCAGATTTTTGCAACGACAATGAATGCTCAAGATCTGGAACGGGCACAGGCGGGTGTTTATGAGGCGATGGCGGTGCGAAATGTCCGCTTGAGCCATCTTGAACGTTATTTTCAAAGGGTCGAGAGTCGTTATGCTGTGAACCCAGGACTTCATAGACAGATTGATTTTTCTCTTTATGACCTGTTGGATCATGCGTTCACCAGCCCTCCGTCAAGCATTTACGGTGAATTTGATCTCATGGTCTGCAGTAATGTTTTGATGTATTATCAGCAAGAGATCCGTGAACAGATGGTCAAGAAGCTCTTCCAGTCTTTGGTGCCCGGCGGCTTCTTTTCGACCAGCGAGGCAGAAAAGGATTGCCTAGAGCGGATATCGGGGTGTCAGCCGCTCATCAGTTCCACGGCGGTGTACAGGAGGGGCAGGGTGTTGGCATTGCAGCAGATGGACGAAAGGTGAATGTACAAAAAGCGACGGTGAAGGGCCTTTATGATGTTATTCCGAAACATGAAGATTGGTTCGCAATTGACCCTTGGGTTGGGGGTGATTTTTCTGTTTGTGATTGTGCTGTGTGGAGTCGTCTCCCAGCAACACGCGGAGTTGTGGCAAAACACCGAAGCACTCTATAACCATTCCTTGCAAGTCAAGCGAACGCTCAGTACGGTAGAGAGTAATGTCTTGCGTATCGATCGAGGACTGAAGGATTTATTGTTGACCTCCGATGCAAAGGAACGTGAACAAGCTCTTGAGGATATGGCTATTGCTAAGGCAAATATCGAGCAACAGTTTTCCCATCTCTATGAGCAGTATCTGGGGCCGCGGGCGCAGATTGATGAACTCCGTGCGGATTTTGCCCACTGGGACAGTATCACGGAAGAGACGATTAGGTTGCTACGTGAAGGGAAGCTACAAGAGGCTATTACCAGGACAAAAAAGACTGGGATAGGAGGTCAGCAAGTCAAGAAGGTGATCAGCAGCCTCCAGCGGGACGAGGCGTTCGCCAGGACGCGGTCGGAGCAGTTCTATCAGCGTGCTGAGCAGAAGTATAATCAGCTTGCTGTTCAGTTGACGGCTCTGATTGGCGTGATACTGGTCGTCACCTTTTGGATCAATTGGCTCCTTGCTCGAAGAATCCGAAATCCGATACAGGAGCTGACGGAGGTTACGAAAAAATATCGAGAGGGTTCCTATACGACGAGAAGTACTATCGTTTCCAAGAACGAGATGGGTCTGCTGGCGACTTCGTTTAATAGCCTGGTTGACACTATACAGGATGAATTTCAAAGAAGAAAGGATTCGGCCGTCATTTCCAGTGTCATGCTGGGGGAAGAAGAACCGCATGCGTTCTGTCGTGAACTTCTTACGGTCTTAGTCCGAAAGACCGAGTCGCAAATGGGCGCAGTTTATCTGCGTAACGAAGCGAAGCCCGAGTTTATACTCTTCGAGTCGTTGGGACTTTCGTCCACGCCTCGGATGGCATTTTCTGCCACGCTTCGTGAAGGCGAATTCGGGATGGCTCTAGCGACTCAGCAGATTAGCCGGATTAGCGACATTGACGGGGAAACGGCTTTTACGCTTGTCACCGCCAGCGGCGATATAAGGCCGCGAGAGATCATGACGATTCCTATCCTTTTTAGGAATGAGGTGGTCGCTGTGCTCTCGCTGGCTAAGGTCAGTTCCTATTCAGAACAGGCAACCCAGCTTATTGATGATATCTGGAGTACGCTAATGGCCCGGTTTGTCGGCGTGTTGTCGTTTCGTAAAGTTCAAGCGTTTTCGGAGACGTTGGAGCAGCAAAACAGGGAGTTGCATGAGAAATCTTGTGAACTCGTACGTCAGACCGAAGAACTCCGGGAACAGAATATCGAGTTGGATATTCAGAAGCAACAACTTGCTGAAGCCAGTCGGATGAAGACCGTATTCCTTTCCACGATGAGTCACGAGTTGAGAACTCCACTTAATTCGGTCATCGCCCTGTCGGGGGTTCTGATTCGGAGGCTCAAGGGGTTGATTCCCGAGGAGGAACACGGATACCTTGCTGTGATTCAGCGGAACGGACGCCATCTGCTCGCATTGATTAATGATATTTTGGACGTTGCACGAATTGAGTCCGGAAGGGAAGAGTTGTCTCTTCGCGCTTTTCCTGTCTCTGAACTGATTGATGGGGTTATCGAACGGCTGAGTCCGCAAGCCAGAGAGAAGGGTATTGCCCTTACTGCAACCATGCAGCCGGACTTGCCCTTGTTGACGAGTGACTTTCCAAAATGTCAGCATATTCTTGAGAATCTTGTGGCGAATGCCATCAAGTTTACGGATAAAGGGAGTGTTGCCATTTTTGTCTCTGCCTTGGAGGATAAGATCAGTTTTGCGGTCAAAGACACGGGTTGTGGTATTCCTGCTGAGAAGATTAATATAATTTTTGATGCCTTCAGGCAGGCGGACGAGAGCATTGCTCGAAAATACGGTGGCACGGGACTTGGACTGACCATCGCGAAAAAATATGCGCAATTGCTTTCAGGCGACATCACTGTGGAAAGTCAGGTGGGGCAGGGTACGATCGTCACGCTATCCGTGCCATTGATGTTGTCCCTTTCTGCACAGAGTACTGACGTGGTGACGTGGGAAGAGGTTCCGAAAGGCAAGCCTTGTTCGTCTCGGCGCGTCTTCTTGCCCGCCAAGGGGGAGACGAGAATATTGCTGGTTGAAGATGACGCAGGCGCCATCATCCAAATGCGGGACCTGTTGGAGCCGGAGGGCTATGCCGTTCGTATTGCACGTAACGGGAAAGAGGCGCTAGAGGCGATTGAAAAAGAGATCCCAGATGCGATGATCTTGGATTTGATGATGCCGGAAGTTGATGGCTTTACGCTCTTGAGCATGATCCGAAGCAAAGAGGCGACTTCGTCCTTGCCGGTGCTGATCTTGACTGCAAAACATATCACATCTGAGGAAATAGCCTTTCTAAAAGGGAAAGCAATTCACCAGTTAGTCCAGAAGGGGGATGTCTGTCGGGATGGACTACTTTCTGCAGTCCAGAATATGGTTGTTCTTCAAGCGCCTTCCGAGAATGAAAAAGAGCTTTCGGTGCCGAGGCAGCCACGCCCAATTCGTTCGCGCCCAGTGCGTTCGCGGCCGGTCGTCCTGATCGTGGAGGATAAGCCTGACAACCTCTTGACGGCGAAGGCGTTGATTCAAGAACATTATGAACCGCTCGGTGCGAGTGACGGGGAAGAGGGACTTGCTCTTGCAAAGAAGGAGGTGCCAGATCTGATTCTGTTGGATATCTCTCTGCCGGGCATGGATGGTTTTCAGGTTTTTGATGCCCTTCGGCAGGATAAAGCGACAGAGGCTATCCCCGTAGTTGCGTTGACGGCGAAGGCCATGAAGGGGGATCGAGAGGAAATTCTTTTGCATGGCTTTGATGGCTATCTTTCGAAACCCGTTGATGCCGAACTGTTGGAAGAGACGATTCGGAGGTTTTTCCATGGCGAATAAGAGCTTTACGATTCTTGTGATCGATGATCATGCTGATAACTTGATCGCAATTCGGGCATTTCTGGTAGATGCCTTTTCAAACATGACGGTGCTGACCGCCCCGACAGGCGAGGAGGGTATTGCTTTAGCACGGCAACATCATCCGAGCTTGATCTTACTGGATATTCTCATGCCGAATATGGACGGATACGAAGTCTGCAGACGTATGAAGCAAGATCCCGCTATTCTGCATATTCCTGTGGTGTTCTTAACCGCACAGAAAGATAATCGCGAGGTTCGTATCAAGGCCATTGAATCCGGAGCGGAAGGATTCCTTTCCAAGCCGTTTGACGAAAAGGAGCTCATTGCCCTGGTTCGTGCCATGTTGAGGCTCAGTGAGGCGAATGAACAGGCGCATGACGAGAAGCTCTTTCTGGCGAAACTTGTGGCCAAACGCACACGGCAATTAGAGGATGAACTCGCCGAGCGTAAACGGGTTGAGCTGAGTTTGCAGGAGGCCAACCTTGAGTTGCAAAAGAGCAAAGCATCTATCTTGAATGTTTTGGAGGATTTCTCTGCGCAGCGCGATTCGGAAAAAAAGATGGTTGAAGTGTTGCGCGTGAACGAAGAGAAATATCGGACGCTATTCAGTGAGATGCTAGAAGGGTTTGCCGTGCATGAAATTATCTGCGATGACGCGGGGGTGCCGATCGATTATCGTTTTCTCAGTGTCAACCCAGCTTTTGAACGGATAACGGGCAAAAAGGCGGAAGACACCGTGGGACACAGGGCCTCTGAGTTTATGCGTGAGACGGATCAAGTCTGGATCGACATCTATGGGAAAGTGGCATTGACACGGCAACCCATCCAATTCGAACAACACGCAACATTCTTAAATAAATGGTTTGAGGTGAGCGCTTTTTCGCCAGCGCTTAATCAGTTCGCCTGTGTGTTTCAGGATATTACAGAACGTAAGCGGTTACAGGATGCAGTCGAGAAGCGGATCGTCGCTCTCACGTGCCCTGTGAGTAAGGGACATGAGATCGCCTTTGAGGAATTGTTTGATTTAAAAGAGATCCAGCGCATTCAGGATGAGTTTGCAAGTGCGGCCGGCGTGGCTTCCTTGATTACATTTGTGGATGGAACACCGATCACGCATCCCAGCAATTTTACACGTTTTTGTCGGGACTTTATTCGTTTATCCGAGAAAGGATGTGAGAACTGCCGCCAGTCCGATGCTGAGCTCGGACGTTTATATCCGGAAGGCCCCATGGTGAGCCCCTGTCTGAGTGGAGGTTTATGGCATGCAGCGGTCAATATCATCGTGGGGGGGAGGCATATTGCAAACTGGTTGATCGGCCAAGTGCGTGACGGAACCCAGACAGAAGAAAATGTTCTGGGTTATGCACGTGAGCTTGGCTTCAATGAGCAGGCCTTTCTCCAGGCGTTCCATGAAGTCCCCGTTATGCCTCAAGAACAATTTAATAAGATCGCAAAGGCCTTATTTACCTTGGCGAACCAGCTTTCGACGCAGGCGTATATGAACATTCAGCAGGCACGGCTTATCGCGGATGAGAAACGTTATATTAAGGAACTCCGTCAGCTTTCTGCTGCGATCGAACAATCCAGCGAAGAAATTGTGATCACCGATGCCACGGGTATCATTCAGTATGTCAATCCGGCCTTCGTTAAAATAACCGGCTATACCCAGAAAGAGGCACTCGGCCAGAACCCGCGTTTCCTGCAGGGAAACCAGCAGGAGAGTGCGTTCTATAAAGAATTATGGAGGACAATTTCTGCAGGCCGGACGTGGTCGGGACGGTTTATTAACAAGCGTAAAGATGGGGTGTTGTTTACGGAAGATGCTGCGATTTCTCCCGTGTGCGATTCAGAAGGAAAAATTGTGAACTATGTGGCGGTGAAGCGTGATGTGAGCGAGCATCTCCGCTTGGCGGATGAATTGCAGCAAGCCCAAAAGATGGAGTCTATCGGACGTCTGGCAGGGGGGGTAGCGCATGATTTTAATAATATGTTGCAAGTGATTATCGGAACCTCCGAATTGGCGATGGAAGAGCTCGATCCATCAACGTCTAGTTATGCGAATTTTAAAGAGATTTACAAGGTGGGGCGACGTTCTGCGGACTTGACCCAGCAGTTGTTGGCGTTTGCCCGGCGGCAGACGATTGTGCCCGTGGTCTTTGATCTTAATCAGGCCATTGCCGGTATATTGAAGATGCTTCGACGTTTGATCAACGAGTCCATCCAAATCAATTTCCGTCCGCAGGAGAATTTGGGGGATGTTAAGATGGATCCCTCCCAACTGGATCAAATTTTGACTAACCTCTGTCTGAATGCGCGTGATGCGACTCCCGGGGCAGGTGAGATCCTCATTGAAACCGGTTGTGCCATTCTTGATGAGGACTTTTGTGTGCCTCATCATGATCTCGAACCAGGAGAGTATCTCCACTTAAAGGTGAGTGATCATGGAGTCGGCATGGATAAAGAGATGTTGACTCATGTGTTTGAGCCATTCTTTACCACCAAGGGATTTGGAAGGGGCACAGGCCTAGGGCTTTCCATGGTTTATGGCATCGTCAAACAGAATAAGGGACATATTGAAGTCCAGAGTGTCCTAGGTCAGGGCACGACGTTTGATCTCTACCTGCCGAAGAAATCCTATGCAGTACCCATGATCGGTGAGGAGAATAAGGAAGTCGTCCTATCGTCTGGCGCCGAGGTCATTCTTCTGACGGAGGATGAAGCGTCGGTCTTGATGATGTGCCAGCGCTGTTTGGAGGAATCCGGTTATACAGTCTTAGGGGCGGAAACACCGGAGAAGGCCTTGAGTATTGCGAAAGATTATCCAGGCGAGATCCATTTGTTGCTCTCGGATATCGTGATGCCGAATATGAGCGGGATCGAACTTCAAAAGCAGGTGATTGTTTCTCGTCCTAGTATGAGGACCTTGTTTATGACGGGATATACGACGCATGATTTTCGGAGGGATACGGCTGGCGGCGATCGGCAAGTGTTGCTAAAACCTTTCTTAATAAAGGATCTCTTGTCAGCCGTTAGAAAAGCATTGGATTCTCACTGAAGTGCCTCACTCGATTTATTCCGTCATTTTCCATTTATCACTTGAACTCCGTAGATGCCTTGTGTAAGCTTCAATTCGGTTGACCTCATAGTCCGACGTTCAAATGTTGGATTTAAAAAAATACATGCTATGTTGTCTTAGCCTGAATGATCAGCATTTAAGTGGTCGCTTAACTGTTTTTATTCGGGAGCCGTTTAGTATAAACCATGAAGAGCCCGCATGGCTCTTCATGGGGACTGAGTTATGAAACGAAAAATACTCAAGAACATGACGTGCCAATCACGGGGAAATCTGGCGCGATCCGAAGTATCTGTCGACATTCAGGGACAAGAGGAGGGGGAGGTGATGAGGGGGCTTTCGTCCCAACAGGAAGCCATTCAGTTTGCTAGCTCAGGCATCATTATGGACGTTCTGCAGATCCTCAACGACTCGGGTGCTTTTCCAGATGTTATCCAGCGTGTTCTCACCACATTGAAGATGCGGACCGGAATCGATGCTGCCGGCTTACGTCTGCAAGACGGAGAAGACTTTCCATATTACGCTCACCAAGACTTTTCCGCAGACTTCTTGCGGACGGAAAATACACTGCTTGAACGTGGTGCCGATGGCAAGGTGTGCCGGGATAAGGACGGCAATGTCAAGCTGCTCTGTACCTGCGGTTTGGTTATTTCCGGTAAGACCGACCTAACCCATCCACTATTTACGCGAGGGGGTAGTTTTTGGACGAACGACTCATTCTCGCTTCTGGACATTCCGTCCGATCAGGATCCCCGGTATCACCCCCGTAACCAGTGTATCCATCAAGGTTATGCCTCCATGGCCCTCGTGCCTATTCGGGACCACGAGCGGATCGTTGGCCTGCTCCATCTCAACGACCGACGCAAAGGGCGTTTCTGCATCGCGACGATTGAACTCTTGGAAGGTATCGCCGCGCACATTGGCTCGGCACTCATGCGCAAGCGGGCGGAGGCAGAGCACGAGAAACTGCAGGCGCAGTTTATGCAGGCCCAAAAGATGGAATCGGTGGGGCGACTCGCCGGCGGAGTGGCGCACGACTTCAACAACATGCTCACAGGCATTATGGGATATGCTGAGTTGTGCCAGGAAAATATTGTGCCGG
Organism: bacterium; assembly: GCA_037133395.1. Classification (GTDB taxonomy): domain Bacteria; phylum Verrucomicrobiota; class Kiritimatiellia; order RFP12; family UBA1067; genus CAIZQW01. The sequence goes on from JBAXOG010000088.1 coordinate 19,077, forward strand.
ACAATCCAATCTATGAGTTTCTTGACGAAATCATTGCAACCGCCAAACGCTCGGCGAAGCTCACCCACCAGCTTCTCGCTTTCGCCCGCAAGCAGATCATTGCTCCGAAATTGCTGGATCTCAACGACACCATTTCGGGCATGCTCAAACTCCTGCGGCGCCTGATCGACAAGGATGTCACCATAAAATTTTCGGCGGATTCCGACACATGGCCTGTCAAGATGGATCCGACCCAGATCGATCAGATCCTAGCCAATCTGTGCGTCAACGCCCATGATGCTATCAGAGGAGTGGGCTCCATCAATATCGAGACCCATAACGCCACTTTAGACGCGTCGTATTGCGATGGCCATCCGGGAGTTGTTTCAGGCGAATACGCGCTTCTGAGGGTCAGTGATACTGGGTGCGGTATGGATCGTAAGACGCTGGAACAAATTTTCGACCCGTTCTTTACCACCAAGAACGTCGGCGAAGGTACTGGCCTTGGCCTGTCTACCGTGTTTGGAATCGTCAAGCAGAACAGTGGCTTCATTAACGTTACCAGCGAGCTGGGTAAAGGGTCAACCTTCGAGATCTACTTGCCCCGGTTTGTCGCCACAGAAACTGTGAAGGTGGCTGCCGAGATGGAGACTAAAGATTCGCATGGCAATGAAACCGTTATGTTAGTCGATGACGAGAAGTCCATCCGCATCACTACGAGTCTGTTTCTTCAAGGCCTCGGCTACACCGTGCTGATCGCAAAGGATCCGGAGCATGCCTTGCATCTGGCCGTGGAGTTTGTTGGAGAGATCCACCTGTTGATCACCGACGTGGTCATGCCCGGCATGAGCGGGCGTGATTTGTCGAACCGACTGACGGAGCTTCGCCCAGCGATGAAGAGCTTGTTTATTTCAGGCTTCAGCGCCGACGTCATCGCGCAACGCGGAGTTTTAGCTGATGGTATAAATTTCCTGTCCAAGCCGTTTGGACGCGACGAACTCGCCCGCAAGGTGAGGCAGGTGTTGGATGTCGCCGGGATCTGAAATTATGGCTCTTCACGGTTTGTCGAAAAAACTTCCTGAAAAGAAGCACCCAAGAAAC
>JBAXOG010000089.1:0-19758 GCA_037133395.1 bacterium
TTACTGATTACCATGTTACAACTGCTCTGTTAAATAACTAGGAAACTCGGGCTAGCTAATTCGTTGATCACGATGCGTTCGCCGGTCGTGGCGACCTTGTTTTTGCCGCTCGCTTGTCCATCTTTGCCAGGTTGATCATCACTCTCCCCTTCCGGTTTGCCGTGCTACGTTTAACGGCCGTCCGCGACCGCCGCTGGCGCCTTCGCCGGTCGGTCCGGCCTGTAAAGATAGTCCGGCCACAGCGGACAGTTGAGGTCGGTCCACGCCGTCAGGGCGCGACGCTCCTCCGCGCTCAGCTTGACCTCCTTGTGTTGCTGTTTTGCCAGCGCCTCCCAGAGGCGGCTGCGCAGTGTGCCGAAGGTCAGCGGCTCGGCCTTGAAATGGCGAGCGCCATACATCCAGTCGAAATAATGGACCCATCCGCCGGACACCAGCGAGCGGTAGGACGTGGGTATGAGATCTGCATCCAGATTGCCGCGCAAGTCGATCCGCTCTTTTTTCGAGCCGTCGTGGCAGGAGATGCACCGTTTGTCGAGCACCGGTTGAACAACACGCTCGTAATCGAACGGCTGTGAGCCCCATGGCGGCGGCTCAAGCGCGCGAACGGGCTGAACCAGTGCTTGGGTGGTCTGTTTCATTGTCGGCAACTGCAGGCGGTCGTCATGGCAGCCCACGCAGCTGCGGCGCTCGCCCGGCTGGAGCTGGACCACGCTGCGCATGCGCTGGAGCTCGCTGAAATTCTCGTCGAGCAGATGGAAGTAGAGCACCTTGCCGGCCGGAGCCGTAAAGTTCACCGAGCCGTCTTCGCAGATCGGCACCGTGCCGATCACGGCCTTGGCCACATAACTGGGCCAGCCGCCGCGCTCGGTCACCGTGATGAGTCCGTTCGATCCAGAGACCGCGCTGCCCAGCCGGAACGCGTGGGCGCCCAGCGCGTTCTGCGTGCGCGTCACGATCTGATGGGCGGGCCCTTTGACCTTGTGGACCGGCGTCGCGTAGAAGTCGGTGAAGGGCGGATGCGTGCTCCGGTATTCGCCGCACGCCAGCTTTTCGAGCATGGGCGGAACCTCGTGCGAAACCTGCAGGTACTTCGCGCGCCCGCGGGGAACGCTGCTTCCCAGTCCTTCGTAGACGTCTTGCACGGTGAATTGGCCTAATCCCTGCGCAGCCAGTTTCGCATCCGTCACATCCTGCAGCACGGGCGGACGGACACGCTCACGCAAGAGCGAGGGCTTCTTGCTGCTGATCGACGGGTCGAGGTAGAGGAGCTCTCGGTTGCCGTAGCGGTCGATGACATACAGCCCCCAGTGCGAGCGCGGGCCAGGGCTGTGGCTGACGAGGAAGTGGTCGCGAGAGATAGGCTCGGGGTAACGGAAGGTCTCCTGATGCGAGCGCCCCATTTGGTATTGCGGACGAGTGTCAGGCGTGATGCTCGTGATGGCCGCGGTCTCATACAGCCCCTTTGACCGGTCGATCAGCGCAATGGGGCCCTGATGATCACCGTGCGAGATCAGCGTACAAACGAGCTCCTGGCTGTCCGGCACCTCACGCGCATGGCCGTAGCAGTAGGGCGTGTCGTTGCCAAAGACCAATTCGGGGTGGGTTCCATCCGGGCGGATCGACCAAAGCGTGTGACCGAAATCAGCACCCTTGTCCAGGTATTCGGAGCGCGTCCACAGAATGCGGCCGTCGCGGGTCATGGCCGGATCCCACTCGCTGAGGTTGGCATGGGAAAGCCGCTTCATGTCCGTTCCGTCGCGCTTCATGCGGTAAAGCAGGTAGGCCTGCGGCTGCCAGCAAAGGAAGCGCGAGAGGCAACGCGTGGACGTGAACCCGAGGTCGCCGTCCGGCAGCGGCACGGGGTCGAAGTCGTGGTAAGGTCCGTCCGTCAACTGCCTGGCGTCCGAACCGTCCGCTTGCATGGACCACAGGTGCCAGTAGGAATGCCAGCCTTCGACCTCGGGCTTACCGGGCCGGCAGGCGAAGAAGATGGTCTTGCCGTCAAAGTCGGCGACCGGATGCCGCGCAATGCCTGCGCTGCCGTCGAAAAGCGTCTCCACCTCCGCGTTCGCGGGGTCGAGCCGCCCCTCCGCGTCGCGCGGCACGCGCAGCACGCAGATGCCGCCGCCGGAGTAGAACCGGGAATCCATGATGTCGCTGTAATTGTGCGAGGGTTCGAGCGGATGGTGTTTCGCGAAGAGCACAGTCTGGGCGGACGCCAAAGCGGGGTCACGGAAAAAGAGCCGCCGCTTGGCGTGACGCGCGGCGAGATACACGGACTCAGACTCCCCTTCGGAAGCAGCGCGGACGCGCAGCGCGTCAAGCTCCCCTTTTTCCCGGGAAACGTCGAGTCCCTTGGCACCGAGCCGTTGCTGGAGCTCTTCGAAGAGCGCCAGCGTGCGTGCGGTCGGAGAAAGTCGAGCGATGCGGCCCCAGTAGGGCTCGCCGCCGGGCATCGCAGAACGGTCCTTCACGAGCGGCGACAGGTAATCCTTGTCGTCCAACCGGCTCCAGGTGTCGCGCTCGCAGAGAAAGGCATACTCGACGATACCCCGCCAAGTCGGCTCGCGCAAGGCGGAGGCGGGCAGCGTAAACCCCGGCAGCGCCCGCGCAGGGTTCGCCTGCTTGGCTACGCTCGTCCAGTTCTGGCCATCCGCCGACAGATACGCTTCGACCTCATGCGGCTGACGGTCCGTGAACTTTCCGGTGCGGTCGCGCGAGAAGGCGACGCGAGCCACCGTCGCGGGTACGGGCAGCTCAATCTCGACCCACTCTTCACCGGCTCCTGCAGCGATCCAACTGTGGTTGTTGCCGAACAAGCCGTCGTTCAGATGCGCCACCGCGTGAATGGCATAGCCCGCGAGCACCGATGACGCATGCGCCTTGGCGCCGCAACTGGCGAGCGCGAGATTGTTTGTCCCCTCCTGGCCGAAAACCTCCAGCTCGTCCATCGCCGCCGTGCCGCCCTGCGAACTGCGGATCACGAGACGGACGAAACGCGAGGTCCGCGCCGGAAAGGAGATGGACGTGACAGAATTCGTGCAGACGGACTCCGCCGTCACCGTCAACGCCTTGCGCGCCTCATCCTCGACGCGCACACGCGGCCCTGCGAGTGCGGAGTCCATCACAGCTAGCGTCCCCAACGCCACCGCGAACGACCACAACCTTTTTTCCATCCATAGTCCTTCATTCATTCGAACATCCTCTCTATAGTCTCTTAGTTGAAAACACCCTTTTGTTCAGCCGAATCGGTTGGACAGACTTCCCCGCCTGTCCAACGAAAATAAAACGCACCCTCCTACCGCTGGCCTCTTGATTCTGTCTTCACGCCTTTAAGCCCTTGCTATACCCCAGTCGCGCCGAGATGCGGTCAGCGTGGGCGCGTACAGTCGCGCCAAGTTCCGGCAGGTGCTTACGGTCGAGGTCCATCATCAAGCCCGTGGTCCAAATCGCTGCCACTGGATAGCCACCGCGGTCGAAGACCGGAGCACCGACGCAATAGACCCCTTCGAACTGCTCAGCGTCGTCAAAGGCGTAACCCTGCTTGACGACGGTGGGCATTGCCTGCCGCAGCTTTTCTTTTGAGGTGATCGTGCGTGCGTTGTGCCTGACAAATTTGATGCTGCTGATTACGCACGTTTGTTCCCGTTCTGGAAGATGAGCAAGGATCGCCTTGCCCGGCGCGGAGCAGGAGATGCCGACACGGTAACCGAGCTTGGAGATGAAGGCGAACATGCGCGTGCCGAGCGCCTCGTCCAGCACGATGACTTCCGCGCCCTCGCGAACACCGATCAACACAGTGTCCACCACGCGGTCGCGCAGTTCTCGCATGATGTCAAGTGCATGTTCCACCAGATTGGTTTCCGTGATGGCGCGCTGGCCGATCAGCAAGAGCTTGCTCGTCAGCCGGATCTGCTTGGTCTCGGCATCGCGGGAGATCAAGCCCAGGTCCTCCAATGCCATGGAGATGCGGTAGGCACTGGAGATCGGACAATCGAGCGCCGCCTTGATATCGGTGAGCATCTTCCCGCGCGGATGGCGCGACAGATAATCAAGCATCTCAAAGCCTGTTTTTAAACTGGGTACATCATAGTTCGATTTTTTTTTGGCCATAAGATCTTTTTCCTCTTGTCGTGTCTTACGAAGCGTCGCAAAATGGTCGTGTATGCAGCATGAGGCGCTTCGATTATGAGACGCTTCGTATTTCAGCCTGCTAAAGTGATTTCATAATGCAGAAAAATGTTAACACAGCCTCTCATCAGCTGTCAAGGGGGGTACTTGAATAATTTTATTTTTCAAAATTCTGAATGGCCATTGACCTCGTCTGAGACTGCGTGATTTGCGGCATCGCCACTGTCGCCGCAGCGCTGGTCAGCAAGACGCTCGCGTAGTCTGCACACTAACGGTGTTGATGGGAGGTGCTGACGATGAATGACCCTATCCTCCATGAACGATGGCATATCAAAGATAGCATGGCGAAAATGTGCGGCTACGACATGCGTACGCTCTTTGAACGGCTAAAAGCTGCACAGTAAGCGTATCCGGATCGCATCGTGAATTATTGGGGGCGACAGAGGGACAGATAAAAAACGAATATCTACTGTCCAAGGGGAATGCCACGTTTCCGATGGTTATTGATCACTCCGCGTTCATGACTGGCTATTCAATTATTTGCGTGTGCCGTCTTCGATATGGCCGATCAGACGGAGCAAGCCATCGAGAATGGTGAGCGGATGCGGCGGGCAGCCGGGTATGTAGAGGTCGACGGGCAACAGGGAATCAACCCCGTTGTTGACTTGTTCGTGTCCGATGTAAGGTCCGCCGGAAATCGCGCAGGTACCCACTGCAATAACAATGCGCGGGTCGGAAACTGCATCATACGTTTTTCGAAGCGCGAGTGCCATATTTTGTGAAACAGGACCTGTCACCAGAATACCGTCAGCGTGACGCGGAGAGGCTACAAACTGGATACCGAAGCGGCCTAAGTCCCAGCCGACTGTATTGAGCACGTTGGTGTCGGCCTCGCAAGCGTTACAGCCGCCCGCACTGACCTGACGGAGTTTTAGGGAACGTCCAAATAGTTTTTTCAGTTTCTTGTCGAGTGCTGCGCCAGCGACTTCCACAGCCTGTTTTTCGCGCGCGACGATCAAATCGTTGCGGTTGCGGGCTGCGAGCTGATCGTTACAGGAATGCGTGATGGCCTGTTGAGGACAGGCATTCGCGCATTCAATGCAGAAGAGGCATTTACCCAGATCGATGTGGGTTGGATTGATTGCCCCAGTCGGGCACACATCACTGCACGCATGGCACCCTTCCGGGCACTTTGAGCTGGCGATCATCGGTCGTCCACGAAAACGATCGGGCATGGGCGGTGGCGCACCGTCCGGATACGTCATGGTGCGATGTTTTTGTTGTAGTCTGGCTAATAGTACTTTGATCATAAATCATGTCCGCAGTAGGAGAGGTTAAAACTCTTGTTACAAATAGGGAAGTCTGATATTTCCTGGTTGCGCAGGGAGTAGGCGAGCCCTGGCCAGTTGTGGAACGACGGGTCCACAACCTTGTAGCGCGAGAAGCGACCTTGCGCATCGGTCAGTGCCACGTGGCAGACCTCGCCCCGCCAGCCTTCGTTGAGAGCAACAGCAAAGCTGTTTGGAGCCATGGCGCGTTCGGGGGAACGGATGAGGCCGCCGGGCAGTGCCTTGAGTTGGTCGCGGATGAAGGCGATGGAGTGCTTGATTTCCAGCCAGCGTTGATAGGCCCGCGCGAAGACATCTCCGGTTTCGCAGGTGGAAACAGGGATGTGAGAGAAACAGTAGATGCCCGAGGGTTGGTCGCGCCGCACATCACGCTCGACGCCTGAGGCGCGTGCCGCCGGGCCAACCATCCCCAACTCCGTGGCGATGTTGCGGGGCAGGGGACCAGCATCTTCGAAACGCGCCATGACCGACTGGGTGTTCCACAGGAGATTCACGGCCACTTCGGTGTCTTTCTCTCCTGCATCAAGTCGGCGGCTCAATTCAGCGATGCGCTCGGTATCTACGTCGAAGGTGACTCCGCCCGGGCGGACGAAACCGCGTCCGAAACGGCTGCCGCACAACAGGGCGGTCATGTTGAGAAAGTCACCGCGGATGCGGCCACAAAAACTGGCCGTCGGGAGGAAGCCAACATCACCGGCCAACGCGCCGAGATCGCCCACATGGTTGGCGAGCCGTTCCAGTTCCAAGGCGATGCCTCGCAGGGTCTGAGCACGAGCGGTCTGATGACAACTTGAGAGCGCCCCGATGACTTGGCAGTAGGTGGTAGTGTGCGCGATGGTCGAATCGCCCGAGAGCGTTTCGATATAGTGAATCGTTCGCGGAGTAGGGCCACCCACCAGCGCTTCCTCGATACCACGGTGTTGAAAACCCAAGGCTATCTCCAGATGAAAAACGAGTTCACCATGGCATTGGAAACGAAAGTGTCCAGGTTCAATGACGCCTGCGTGAACCGGTCCGACTGCGACCTCATGAACCTGTTCGCCATTGACACGATAAAAATCACCAACAGCGGGCAAGATAGGCTGATCCGGGGCGCGGCCCCATGCATCACGCCCTGTCCACGAGCGGCAGTAGCGCACAGGCTTGAACCACGGATGGCCGATGGGGCGAAGACCATATTGTTCGGCAATCTCACGCTCGAAAAGATGCACTTGAGGACAACGCGGCGTGAGCGAAGGAAATTCATCCCCTTCGATGTCCGTCGCACCTGCGAAGAGTAGGTTCTGTTCGTCATCTGCGAGTATGACATAAAGGCGGGTTGCGTGAGGAAGCGGAGAGGGAGCGCCAAAAAAGGCGCACACACGCTGGTGAGAGGACATGCCATCCAGAATAGATTGCGTGAAAGCCACAAAGGAGAGAACAGGAATTTCAGAACGGCTGACCGCTTGCCCGTTGGTCAGCATGGCGAGTTCAGGACGGGTATCATCGTTCATGGCTGGCCCTCCAGGAAGCGTATAGCGTCGTTAATCATATTGGTGAGCGGGGGTGGGATATAAAGTCCTACCAGCAAAACGAGTAGCATCAGGATCACAATGGGTGCGCCGGTCAGGAATCCGTCATGATAAGGCGTGCTGCGCGCCTCGAAGGATGCACGGCCTTGGACGACCTTCAACACGGTAACGCCCATGCCGATAAAAACCACGAGCAAGAGAAAGAGGAAGATTCCGCCGATGGCCTTATGACCGGCATCGAACGCACCATTGAGAATTGAAAACTCACTGATGAACGGTCCGAACGGAGGCGACCCTGTAATCGCAAGGAACCCTGCAAGGAAGAGCGTTCCGGAGAGCGGCAGACGTCGCATGGCTCCGTAGACCTGATCAATGTTTTTACTGCCATAAGCGCGATGAATGTTTCCAGCGGAGAGGAAGAGCACACCTTTGGTTAAGCCGTTGGTCACGACGTGGAGCAGGGTGCCATACAGTGCTGTTTTGCCAATGCCGAGACCGAGCACGAGGATGCCCATGTGCTCCACGCTGGAGTAGGCGAGCATTCGTTTAAAATCACGCTGACCGACCATGAAGAGACTGGCCACGATCATAGAAAGGATGCCCATAAAGAGGAGTAGACGTGAGATGTAGGCACTCTCTCCCGCCGCGATACAGATGTGATAAATGCGCAACAGTGCAAGAAACGCGCAACTGGTCACCCCGCCTGCGAGCATGGCACCCACCACACCAGGAGCTTCGCCGTAAGCGTCAGGCTTCCAGGTGTGCATTGGAGCGATCCCCATCTTGGTGCCGTAGCCCACAAGCAAAAGAACAAAGGCCGCGTGCAACCAGGGTTTGGAAAGGTGGGGCGCATGTTTGAGAATGCCATCGAGTGTAAGAGTTGTTTCGAGCCCTGTGTGAAGCGAGGCGTAAGCCAGGAAGAAGGTTCCCAGCAACGCGAGGGCGATGCCGACTGACCCCACAAGCAGGTACTTCCAGGTGGCTTCGATACTGCGCTGAGTCTTATTGAAGTAGATCAGAGGGGCCGTGACGAGGGTTGTGCCCTCGATGGCGACCCACATCAATCCCAAGTGATGTGCCCAAGTAACCAGACTCATGAGACCTAGAAAGATCATGAGGCAAGAGCAGAAGATACGATTGTCACGCTCTTCACGGTGACGGAGATACCCCACAGCGTAAAACGAGCAGAAGAAGTAGAGAATGCTGATCATCAAAAGAGTCAGCTTTCCAAGCGGATCAAGGACTAGCCAAGTCGCGCTTGTTGTCAGGCTCGGATTCATAAGGGTCACGAGGGTCATCGCAAGATGCGCGCTTCCTGTCACGGGCAATAGCCACGGACGCAAACGGTTTGAGGGGATGACCGCCGCAAGTGTGGCCATCAGAATAGGCAAGAATATCATTGCATAAGCCATAAACTACTCCTTCAGCGAAACCAGCCGGCGCGTATCCATCGAAGAGAACGCCTGATTGATTTTGTTAGCGATAATGCAGATTACAAAAATACCGACGAAGAGATCCAGTAATACGCCCATTTCCACGACGAGGGGCATAGCCTCCACCAGTAACATACCAAATATGAAGATGCCGTTTTCCAGTACGAGATATCCCACGACTTGCGTGAGCGCTTTGAAGCGGGTGGTCAGAAGGATAAACCCCGCCAGGACGGTGGCGATGGAAGCGGGGACAATCAACGCGCCGCTATGCGCAGCGGTGAGCGGCAGTTGGTCGGCGAAGAGTAACGCAAAGACGGTGGCGAGTGCACCGAGAACGACGGAAGACTGCAGACCAATCAGCGGCTCCACTTCGCGCTTGATCTTCACATCGCGCAACGCACGCGTCATCATGGCGGGGATAATAAGGCCTTTGAGTGCGAAGGTGGGGATTACGGTCAGAGCCATGACGAGCGTGAGATGTTCGTGCAAGAGCAGCGGAAGAAGGCTCAGTAGTGCGCCTTGGGCTGCCACGGTTCGAATGACTGAAACGATCCGGTTGGTCCCCAATGCAAAGAGATTGAGCATGAGAACAATGACGAGAATAGAATTTAATAAATTGGTCATGAGATCACCTTATCAGTAAAATGAAACCGAAACCGCAGAACAATAATGCACCGGTCAACAGGTACGGCACATGCCGCATCTGGAGACGCGCCATCACAGACTCCAAGACGCCGATGATCACCGACAGTCCTATAATTTCCACAAGGTACAGTAGCCAGTCCAACCAGGCAATACCGAATTCGAACGGCGCAAGCACATGCAGGAGCACGGTGCCGAGTACGAGCAATTTGACGGATGCCGAATAGAGAATGACACCGAAGAGGGGGCCACTATGATCGAGCACCATGGCTTCGTGAATCATGGTCAATTCCAGATGCGTCGTCGGATCATCCACGGGCAGACGGCAGGTCTCCGCCAGCAACACGATGAAGAGTCCGATGGAAATCAACACCAGTGGAGCCGCAACGTCCGCCGAGAACGTATTCGCGGGGCTGTGCAACATTGCCGTCAGTGTGAGCGAGCCTGACACCTTGGCCAACACCATCAGCGCGAAAAAAAGCGCGGGTTCGGAGAGGCAAGCGAAGGTCACTTCACGTGCCGATCCCATACCCTCAAAGGCTGAGCCAGTGTCCAGAGCCGCCGAAGTTGTGAAGAAGCGCGCGAGGCCAAAGAGATAGGCAAAAAGAATAAGGTCACCTGTAAAGGCGATCGGCGCATTGAAACTGCTGATTGGAATGAGTAATCCAGCCAACAGAACAGTCACCAACGTAATAACGGGACCGGCACGGAAGATCCACGTCGTGGTCGTGCTCAAGACGATCCCGCGTCGCATCAGTTTGGCGAGGTCGTAATAGGGCTGGAGCAGCGGCGCTCCGACACGGCCACCAAACCATGCCTTTGTTTTTATGATCACACCCAGCATGAATGGCGGTAAGATCAGCAGGATAGCAACATGGATAAAAATAGTGAGCATAGTTTTATGAACTCCTTATGTTTCCTACAATGAGAAGTACAATCATGATGACCAGGATGTAAAGCACGTACATATACACCTGACCTTGTTGTATGATACGTAGCCGTGGCAAGGTGCGTCCGATCCTGTTGAGAATCGGTGTCACCAGCCGGTCGAGGACGGTATCGGGCACGAGACGATTAAAAGTGGCAGCGCGAGGGAAGAGTCCACGCAGCGCCGTTTGAAAGTTCTTGGGCCAGACTAAAAACGAGGTCAGATGCACCAGCGAGTCGCCAAAAGAGGAACCTGTGTATTGCATGCGCTGGGTTGGGCGCGCATAGCCACAGTCCCACGTGAGGCCTTTGCGGAGACTCTTTGACCGCAAGAGCAGGGTCATGAACAGGGCTACAATGGCCACGAGATCTATAAGTACAACGCCCATCGTTGTTAGTGCTTTCAATGGTAGAACGGATGCAATCGAGAGCGGAGCTGAGGACGGTGCCCACGTCTGGACTGCCAAGTCCAACAGCGGGGTTATGAATAGCGGAAATAACCCGATGCCAATACAACCGCAGGCCAGTATGAGCATGGGTGCCAGCATGGCTGGACCTGGTTCGTGTCCATGTGTTATCTCTGCACGACGTGGCATGCCGAGGAATACCGTGCCCAGCACTTTCACGAAACAGGCTACGGCCAATGCGCCTGTCATTGCCAGCGCAACGGCTGCTAATGCTGCTACAGGTGCTCCAGCTTCCGTACCTAAGCCTATTGTGCGGAAGAGTCCAAGATAGAGTAACCACTCACTCACAAATCCGTTGAGGGGCGGTAACGCGCAGATAGCAACAGCGCCCACGACAAAGAGAACCATCACGTGAGGTACCCGTTTTGCAAGACCGCCCATCTGGTCAATTTCGCGTGTCCCTGCGACGTGGATCACGGCGCCTGCGTTTAAGAAGAGTAGTGATTTAAAGAGGCTATGGTTCCATACATGCAGAATAGCGCCGCCCATTCCCAATAAGATCCATGTTGGATGACCCAATGAGCGGCCCAGTAACGCGAGTCCCAGTCCCATCGTAATGATGCCAATATTTTCGATACTACTGTAAGCCAGAATTCGTTTGAGGTCACGCTGGCCAATGGCGAAGGCGATCCCTGCGACACTGGAGATCGCGCCAACGGCGAGTAGTACAGGACCCCACCATGATTCGCCTGTCGGCATCAACAGGGTCATCCGCACGATGCCATAAATGCCCATTTTGAGCATAACGCCCGACATGACCGCCGACACGTGGCTGGGAGCATTAGCATGCGCGCCGGGTAACCAGACGTGCAAAGGCATGAGCCCCGCTTTGAAGCCGAACCCGATCAGGGCTAACACAAAAAGGGCGGAGGATACATCCGTCAAGCACGCAGGTGCTAAACAGAATGATCCGGTTGCATGTCGCCAGAGGGCGAACATAGCGAGTAGGCAGAGCGTGCCGATGTGTGTGGCAATGAGGTAGATCCAGCCAGCGCGGCGCACTTCGGGTTTGTCATCCTCTGCTGTAGCCGCAAAGTAGGCGGCTAACGCCATCATTTCCCAGGCAATCAAAAAGAGCATGCCGTCACGTGCGATGACGACGAGCGCCATGGCACCGGCGAGTATTCCGTAGAAGAGTCCGAGACGTTGCCCATTTGCCGGATGGTCGGCTTGTTTCCAATAGTCGAGTCCGTAGATCGAGCCCAAGGCGGGCACAATAAACACGGGGAGGAGGAACAAGGCGCTGAGCGGGTCGATCGCGACTGCGAATCGGCTTTGCGGAAAGCCCCATGCTAGGCTTAGTGAGGGCTCTTGGGGTGAGCAGAGAGACGCTGCGACACTGATGAGTCCCAGCACGCTGCCGATCAGCATGAGTACGGTTGCTATGCGCTGTCCCATAGCCGAACGCGCCGACAACAGGCAACTGGGCAAGCCGCTTAACGCAAGTAAAGCAATCGCAATTAACAATAAAAAACATACATTCATCGTGTTTGAAACTCTCTTTTCAAAATCTTTATCGCGCAAACCATTGAGTGATTAACGCCTTGAACGGAAATAGCGTACACAGCATCGCGAGCAGCGTCAGCAGGATGTAAAGGACATAATGTTGCGTCAGTCCGCGTTGGAAATGGTGTGCCCACGTGATCCAGTTTGCGATTCGGTTTCCGGTTGGCAAGAGCACCCGATCCAGCACGGCGTCATTCACATGGCTGTGCGTATGGGTCGGCAATGGGAAGAGTCCAGTGACGCGCGGTCGCCGTCCATGCGGATGAAGGATGCGGAAGAAGAAAAAGACAATCATCTGTGCAAACGAGGTGGCCGTGTACTGCATGCGGCTGGTGGGTTGTGCGTAACCGCAGTCCCAGGTAAGGGTCTGGCGCGGGGTGGGGTTGCGACGGAAAAGGAGAACCGACAGGCCCGCCACACAGAGGGTTAAGGAAACCGCCAACAGGCTGATCACGCCGAGCGGGGCGATCTGTCCGAGAGACTCGGTCGTTGCTCCAGTGTTTTCGAGCCAACAGGCCGTGGTTGTATCGAGAACTGGACCAACAAGCACGGGGGCCAGCCCGATCAGTACGCACGTTGCAGCAAGTACGGCCATTGGAAAACGCATGGAAAAGGGTGCTTCATGGGCACGGGCTGCGGCGGGGGTTCGCGGTTCGCCCAAGAAGACCGTGCCGTAGACCTTCACGAAACAGGCGACGGCCAACGCGCCGACTGCAGCCAGTATTGGTACGCCGACCATGGCTGCCATTCCGCCGGAGAGTGCGGTTTTAAAGAGCCCAAGATAGACGAACCACTCGCTTACAAAGCCATTTAACGGAGGTAATCCGCAAATCGCTACTGCACCGATCAGGAAGCATGCAGCGGTCCATGGCATACGCTTGGCCAGTCCGCCGAGCCGATCGATCTGCCGCGTGTGCGCGGTGTGAACCACCGCACCCGCGCAGAAGAAGAGCAAGGATTTAAAGAAACTGTGGTTCCACACATGTAAAAAACAACCGGCCAGTCCCAACACGATCCACTCTGAATTCCCGGAGGAGCGTCCCAGCATTGCCACGCCAAGTCCCATCAGGATGATACCGATATTCTCGACGCTATGATAGGCCAGCAGACGTTTGAGATCGTGCTGGGCGATTGCGAAAACAACCCCCAGCAAGGCGCTGATTGCACCCAGTGCGAGGATGATGCTTCCCCACGCGGCGGGAGGGGCAGGTAGTAGCGACAGCCAACGTACCAGCCCATAGATGCCCATCTTGAGCACCACACCAGAAAGCATGGCAGAAACATGGCACGGGGCACTGGCATGTGCGCCGGGTAGCCAGAAGTGAAGGGGCATTGCGCCAGCTTTGAGGCCGAAGCCAAGGATGGCCAGAAAGAAAAGGAGGTGTAAGGTGCCTAGACTCAGGATGTCTTGTGCTACTGGAACAAGGGCATAGGAGCCCGTCACGTGGTGCCACAGCGCGAAGAGACCAAAGAGGGTTAAGGTTCCGACATGCGTAGCGACCAGATAGATCCAACTCGCCTGACGACTCTCTGCGCGGTGATCTTCCGTGGCAACAAGGAAGAACGCGGAGAGTGCCATGAATTCCCAGCCGAGCAGAAAGATCATCGCATGACGACTAATGACTAACAAGCCCATGCCCGCCACTAAAAGGCCCCAGAAAAGGCGGAGCTTGCGTCCATTATTGGGATACCGGTTTTGGGGCCAGTAACCCAGCCCGTAGATGGAGCCGAGTCCACCCACAAGAAAGACCGGAACAAGAAAGAAGGCGCTCAGGGCATCAAGACCGACTACGCCATTACCCGCTGCGGGCCACGGGAAAAATGCAGCGGGGTGTTTGCTTCCTAGTAATGCGGCTGCGCTACAGAACAATCCCAAAAGGGAGCCGCTGACCATGAGTATGGATGCAATCCGTTCCCCGCTGTTCGATGACCGCGCCATAAGGAGTCCAGGTAGCCCGCTAGTGGCCACAAGAACAATGGCGAAAAGAATCAGGTCAAGGAACACAAATAGCCTTTATGAAAAGGGTTTAACTGGGGATATTGGATTCGGCAGTGGCGATCATGGCCAACAGCTCTTCGCTGGTGGCTTGGCGCTTCAAGGCCGCTTTGATCTCTGGGTTTCTGAGAATAAACCCGAGTCGTGAGAGCAGGTGCAGATGTGTCCGCACGGTGGGACTGATGAGTGTAAAAAGCGTGGTCACTGGCTTATCGTCGATCGCGTGAAAATCGATCGGATTCTCGAGAAAACAGAGTGTTACCGTTGGATGAGAGACATGTAAAACCACGGGATTGCGCACGTGCGGAATGGCAATACCGTCGCCGACACCCGTGGAGCCTAAGCTTTCGCGGGCTAACAAGACTTGGTACAAAAACTCACGGTCGACTGCATCTGGGAGTTTCATCACATCGACCACGGCTCTCAGGACAGAGGGCTGGTCCGTGCCACCGACTCCGTAGGCGACGCCTCCCAGCTTCAGTGCCTCCGAGATTGTCGGCAGTTTGGATTTGCTGGGTTGATCCCCTGTAAAAAGATCAGGCGAAACTTGGATGTTGTGAGCAATAGCCCACTCAAGCAGTTCAGCTCGGTTGAAACGAACCTGATCGTTCATCGTGTGCGAGGGGATCTCGTCATCTTTGACCCACTTGTAAATCGTTTCATCAGAAACGTTAAGAATGGCCGCTGCCTCTTTAACTGAGACTTGCATTCATGGTGCTCCGAAAATTGGGCTGTCTGGCATTTGAGACAAGCCACAAATATCATAAAATATCTAAATGATATACACGTTTAAAACATAAAAAGATCTGCCGATATAGGAGATCTTTTATACATGGTGGAGCGAAGGAGATTCGAACTCCCGACCCCCACGTTGCGAACGTGGTGCTCTACCAACTGAGCTATCGCCCCATGAGTTCAAAAGAGGGGCTTAGTATATAGACTTGTCTGAGCAAAATCAAGCAGGAAAAAATGTTTGTCGAGGTTCATCCGGGCGCATCTGCGATTCGTTGCAACCCCTAGGCGTATAGGCGTCCTCGCCTGTACAGCGAAGCGTGGTGTCGATGGCTGGTCCGGCAGCTGCCGGACCAGTGTACAGGCGAGGACGCCTATACGCCCAGCCTATCTGTTCAGTCAACAGGTCAATGAATCGCAGATGCGCCCGTTTATCCCGCCTATTTGCCGGCTCCTCCTTCATTGTAGCGCCCCATCCAGACCCAGCAACTGTTGCACACACAGTTTGTTCCTCGTCCGCAGGTCCCAAAAACATCGTGATACTTCTGGGGCGCTATTGACGCGTGCACAAGCGATAACATCGCAAGGTAACGTGGATCTTCTGTTCCTTTGAAGCCACCTTCGAGTTGTCCCCAGCCACCCTTGTCGATTGGTAATGCCGCAAGCAGGATACGGCTTTTCTCGGGTGCCCCGACGTTCACGAGTGAAGGGAACGGTTGTGCTGCCACTACATTGCCGAACTGCGCTTCGATTACGTTCCGTAATTGCTTCTCGCCCTCGGGCTCTGGCTGACGCTGTTCCAAGCGATTGAATCCGTAGTAACCGTCGCCGTAGTGAGGTATGTTTAAATCCATCCAAACGATCAGCGCGTCCCACTCATCTTTCGAGAGTATTACGTCGTGATGTCCCTTCTTTAAAATCGCTGTCAGCGGACTTGCGATCGCAAAGTAGTCATTCGTTTTGCTGGCGCCTGTCTCTTGATACGACTCGACCCACTTGACCAGTTTCCGCTCGATTAAATTCGGCCCTGCAAGCGTTCCGATCAAGTTCAGCGGTTCTTGCCCATCTTTATCTTTTGGTGTCAGACCGTGGCATTTGATGCAGTGTCGGTCGAAGACAGGCTGAACGGTCCGTACGAAGCTGAAGCCTCCCTCATAGTCGAGCGCCGGTCTGGGTTGCGGGTTGAGGATCGCACGTTGTTTGGGTAGCTCCTGTGGGGGACGGCTTCGCATCTTGTCCTCATGACAGCCCGCGCACCCGAGGACTTCGCCTTTCTGGGCATAGATAAAAGAGCGCATAGTAAACACAGCCATGCCTTCTGCGTTCAGCGCCTGCAACTGGATCGGCTTGCAAGCTGGTATGCGAAACGCGGCGGAGCCGTCCGCTGCAACGGGCACCACGCCGAGTGGTCGCTTGTAGATGTCCAAATCGAGACCTTCGTTTCGGTTTGCTTTTTTTGCAGTAGGCTGGTTTATCAGTTCGTTGACACGCAAATATTTGATGCTACCCTTCGCCAAAGGTTCGCGGGAGTCATAGACGTTTTCGACATAGCACACACCAAAGTCAGGAGCAGTGGCCGCAGGAGGCAACACCGAAGGGATCACCGGCGGACGCGGGCGCTTGCGAAGCGGAATTGGTGTGAAGGTACCGATCTCGGAATCCTGATAGATCAGTTCGCGGCCGCCCATCGTATCGACCAGCCAAATTCCAAATGCCTTGTTAGAGGGCCATGCGCCCCATTGTAGAGCACCTGCTAAAGACTCCGGGGAATAGCTGGCGAAGAAGAGAGTGTCGTTGATCGGATAGGGGGCGGCATAGCATCCAGGAAGCTTCCATCCCTCTGATTCAGGCCATGGCAGCTCTGGCGTCAGGCGTGTGAGTGGCTCGGGGCCGTCCTCGCCTTTGTGCGTGTCGATGGTGATAAGCGAGCCGGCTGTCAGATAGTGATGTGCGGCGGCTGTGGCCACTACGACGTGCGTGCCAGGTATCGGCTGTACCTCCGTCTGGATACCGGGGTGCATGGTGTAGTTCCCGTAGAAATGCGCCGTGCCGGTGCCATCTGGCTTCATCGTCCACAGGCTTTGATACCACATCGCGTTACGGTTGATGTAATCCCAACGCGTGTAGGCCAAGCGCCCATCGTTCAGTACAGCGGGCTCCCACTCGTTTGCTTCGCCGTAAGAGAGCTGGCGAATATTCGCGCCATTACCGTCTGCACGATAAATGAGAAATGCAGGCGTGTAACGTCCCCAATGACAGCGTCCGTAACTCTGGCAGCGCGTCGAGTTGAACGCGAATCCTCCATCTGGAAGATAACACGGATCGGCATCCTCAATCAGAACGGTTTGGCGATCTTCCCATGTTTTCATCGTGTCCTGCGGTGTGCCCGTGAGCTGTCGTACCCATGAGCCGTCTACTGCAGCCTCCCAGATGAAATACCGCAGGTGTGCGACCGGAGTTGGGTCGTACTTCTTTTTCGCGGCGATCTTGAAGCAGGGGTTCTCTGGATCGAATTTACGGATCACGACGGCATTCTCATTTCGTGTGGCACCGTTCAACACAGTTGGGATGACTAAGCCTTCAGCCGCAAGCGGACGTTTCGCCGTGTGATCACAAAAAGCGAAGATCACTCGGTCGGCGTCCCAGTGCAGATCAGGATTGAGCACCGTGCCCAACGGAAGCTTGCCTTTCAGCGGTTCGATTTTGTGCGGTGTGCCTTTCCAGTCCTCAATCACCACAAGTCCGGGACCGGGACGCGAGCATCTACCCGTATACTGATCGACCATGTGTGGGGCGACCGTGTAAGGGATGCCGCGCTGACTGGCCAATAGTCGGTTGAAGGCCAGAGCCGGATGTGAGAAGAGAATCTTCCGCCGCAGCGCACGGATTTCTTTTTCAAGTGCTGCACGCGCTACAGCCTCGCGTGTCTGTGGCAACCGTTGCGCGAGTGCTTTCAACTCCGCGGTTTGCTCAGGACGCGGCACCGTCCGTTCCACATAGACTAATGTGCGTTGCGCCAGAGCAAGCGCATCCTCGGCGGTGTCTGCAATCACTCCCGAGGTCAAGAGAACAATTGCATAACACATCAGTTTCATAAGGAGACTCCTTACTAAAAACAGAAAACGACTAGTGTTGTAAAAGCTTAACAGGTCCGAGCAGACCTGCTTCGCACGCACCGCGATAACGTGACGGAATGGTCTGGTAGTGGTTAGAGAGGGAATTGAAGACGAGCACGTCCACGTTGTTGTCGCCGGCTTGGAGTCCGCTGAGCGTTTTCTTCCAAGGGGAGCAGAGGCAAATGCCGCAGCTCTTTCCATTGACGAAGATTTCTGCTGTTCCTGCCACATGTCCAAGATCAAGAATGAGGCGTTGCTTGGCCTCTTCCGTTGTCAGGGTGATGTGGGTCTTGTAACGTACGCCACCTGAGTAGTTGTTCAGGATGCCCACCTTTGACCAGTCGCCCAAGGCCATCAGGCCTGTGCCATCTGTTTCAACGCGGATCGGTTCAGAGAATAATCCGCCACCTGTGATGCCTGGCTGCTTGCTGGTGATGAGTAGTTTGACTGTGGCTGCATCCTTTTCTGACTGGGCAGCGACATAAGCATTGCCCTGTTTTTGCATGGGCTTGTCATTGATGAAGGCGCTAACTACTGCGTTAAGCTCTGGCAATTCAATTGCCTTTGTGCCGGGTGCCGTGACGAAGGTGAAGCTCTCTTCGGGCAGTGTTCCTGCAAAGATGTCAAAGGGAATGATCCCCTTGTCGTTGGCCCAGCATGTGGAAAGTGCGTCGCGCGTGGTCGGTTGCGGAATCGATGCGTCACGCACGACAAAGTGTCCGCGTCCAGATGATGTATAGCAGATGAGCAGGGGGTTGTTTCCAGCCTTCAACGGCAATGGATCTTTGATGTTTCTCTTTTCATTGTTCAACCAAACATCGCCAAGTTTCAGGATGGACGATGTATGCGAGCCTTCAGGCGATGGCTTGTCGCCGCACAGGATTGTGGCCGTGGTGGGCTTTACCACCGTGAGGGTGCTCCAGAGATAATAGATGCCCTTTGGCGTTTCATCTTCCAACTTGGTTTCATTTAGTCCGCCGGCGTTCTTACCCAGACAAATGAAATCATCGGTCACGATACGCTTGAGCCCGTGATAACCCTGATGTCCTAAATTATCTTCCTTGCCCATGCGCCAGGAGAAGTCATACGGTTTCCACGTATAGCGCTTGCCGTCCTTTTCAATAGGCTTGGTGACATCGATTTCTTGGGGTGTCAGCGCTGTTCCAGCGGGGAGCGGTCCAAGGACATAGAATTGCGTTCCGTATCCGTGTAATTTCTTGCCCGAGAGCGTGCCGGCTTTCCAGTCGAACCGCCGTGCCTCTACGCCAATCATCTTGTTTAACGGGGTGACGGGCATCCGGAAGTCTCCAAAGGAGTTGTTCATGGTGGGTTCAAATGCGACAGTCCATGCATTCGTCAATTCCTTTAACACCGTTGGGGGCTGGATGCGTGTTGAAACAACGTGCTGTTGCTTCGCAGTCGCCTGTCCGCCAAACATGACGACGCTTGTTTCAGAGGGTTCCAGTGTCAGCCTGACCTGTGTGCCTGTCTCAGTGACCTTCACGACTTCGAGAGGTGTGCTTTCTCCTGACCCTGGGTCCCACAGTTCGACGACGTCACTCTTGGCTCGAAATTCGACCACGTCTCCCGGCTGAGTGTCCATGACCATGTACATATCCCGCAGACCTGTTTTGCGATGCATGGCGCGCGGTTTACAATTGACTCCAAGGACATCCGGTACATAAGCTTGCCGAATGGAATTGCAGAGATCATCGGCATTCTTCATCCGACGGTCAGAAGCGAATACCTTGTCGTTGGTTTGTGTCAGGAGAAGGTCGTTCGCTCCTGCGCGGTCGGAGACCTCCGGCAATGCGCCGACGACATATACGAGTCCCCCGGCTTTGGCAAAGGCTTCGGCCTTCTCCATGCTCGACCAGCGGACAGCTTTCATACTCGGGAAGATGAGTGTCTTGTATGAGGCTTCTGGTCCTGCGATCGTGAGACGACC
>JBAXOG010000090.1:0-19410 GCA_037133395.1 bacterium
CTGTGGATCGGGCGCAATGGTATCTTTTATGATTTGGATGGAAAAGACTGGGATGCCACCATCATCAAGATTGTTGACAATTCCATCAGTTTGAAAGAGGCCTTTTGGGATCCGTGGCACAAAATGGCGGGTATGGTTGGCGCTCAGGTGCGTAAGATATTAGCCGCTAAGCAAGATGCTAACCTCATCAATGCCGCAAAGAAAATTGAGACGACTGCTGTCATGCCCTCGGAAGCTCCGAAGAAGGTAGAGGGCGCGGCCCTCGCCTCCTCGGCGGCGGCCATCGGCATCGCAGTCGGATTGGTTAGCACAGCCATTGCAGGTGTGGTGAGCGCTATCGCCGGCATGTCGTTCTGGAAGATTGTAATGGGGTTGATTGCCATCCTCCTGCTGATCTCTGGACCCTCGATGATCCTGACCTGGTTCAAGTTGCGTGCCCGCAATGTGGCCCCGATTCTCAATGCCTGCGGATGGGCTGTGAATCGTAACTTGCGTCTCACGCTCAAGCTGGGAAGGATCTATACGACGGAGGGGGTACTTCCTCTTCATGCCGAGCGACAGTTGAAGGACCCATTTGCCGACGATAATACAGCGCGGAACAGGCTCATCGTATTGATCATCCTTGCCTTGTTGGTGGCGGTTCTCTGGTTTGCGGGTCTGCTGGACAGTGTGTTGCCCGGGTCGATGAAGAAGAATCGTGCAGCCCCTCGGCCTCCAGTTGCCATTAAGGCTCCAGCCACACCTGTGGTCAAATGATGTACAATCAGAAAACGTCTTGTTCGGCAGGGAAAACAAAGTATGTTTGAGCGCAAGTCAGAAAAATTAGTTCCGCTCCGAAAGTTTGTGAAGCGAATGGCGCTCTCCATTCTGTTGCTTCTGGTCGTCTTGTCAGTGGCGTTAGGCTTCGGTGTGCTAGGATACCATGAATGGGCAGGTCTTTCATGGATCGATTCCCTCCTCAACGCCTCGATGATACTGACAGGCATGGGACCTATTGCCCCGATGAACTCGACTGTTGCTAAACTTTTTGCATCTGGCTATGCGTTGTTTAGCGGTGTCATTTTTTTGTCCTCAGTCGGACTTGTGCTTGCGCCGGTATTTCACCGCATCTTGCATAAGTTCCATCTCGATGATGAAAGCCATTAATGTGTTTGATAGGGTGGGGGCGAGTGTATGACTGATTTTTTTGAGCAACAAGAGCAGGCACGACAAGCAACCTTTCGGCTGGTTGTGCTTTATGTGCTCGGCGTGATAGGAACATGCGTGACGCTTCATGTGGGTCTTGCTGCTGCGCTTTCCTTTGCTTCATCTTCCTCGACTGACTCGACCGCTTTTAACAGGATGCCTTTTTGGGAACTTGCATTGAACCCCCTTTTTGCATTGTTTACGTTGGGAATCACCTCGTTGATTATCGTGTTGGCATCCCTTTATAAAATGGCATCGCTTCGTGCAGGTGGTTCTGTTGTTGCGCAAGAAATGGGGGGACGTGAAGTTTTAAACACCACACAGGATATACTGGAACGACGCCTTCGGAACGTTGTAGAGGAGATGGCTATTGCTTCTGGAATTGCAATGCCGCGCGTCTTCGTTCTTGATAATGAAATGGGAATGAATGCGTTCGCTGCTGGCTTTTCTTCAAAGGACGCCGCGGTGGCGGTCACGCGTGGGTTATTGGAGATTGTTCAACGCGATGAATTACAGGCTGTTATCGGACATGAATTCAGTCATGTTCTAAATGGGGATATGCGATTGAACATCCGGCTGGTCGGCATCTTGTATGGCATTTTCGCCTTAGCGATTCTGGGTCGTGTACTGATGGAAATCGGGTTACGTTCCTCCTCCCGTTCCTCTTCGCGTAAAAATAATAGTTTAGTTGTGTTGGCTGTTGTGGGCATTGTTTGCTGGCTTGTTGGACAGATTGGATTCTTTTTTGGCAGGCTGATTCAGAGCAGCATCTCCCGACAGCGGGAGTTTCTTGCAGATGCGTCGGCTGTTCAATTTACACGCAATCCGCTGGGGTTGGGCAATGCGCTGAAACTGATTGGCGCTGCTGGAAGCCGCTTGGCCAGCCCAAATACATCAGAAGTTTCACACATGCTGTTTGCGTCTGGGATGGAATCGTTGTTTGCGACACATCCGCCTATCGTGAGTCGCATCCGGCGGCTCGACAAGCAGTTTGACGGAAACTTTGCCGAGGCACGCCAGTTGCTAGACACACGTCAGGCAGCGTTTGCTGCAATGGCCTCTGGCGTGCAATCAACTGCGGAAGAGGGTAGCGCAGAGGCACTACACGGTCTTCAGCGGGTAGTGCCGGGTGCCGGCGTCCCAATTCCTGGATTAGATCAGGATGATGCTGAAATGGTGGGTTCGGCTTATGCTTTGGCATGGCTCCAGAATTCAGAACGCGCAGCTTTAGGTGATCCCCTTGAGGCAATCTCCTGTATATGTGGCGCGTTGTTATCGGAGGAAGAGGAATTGCGAGACCGGCAGATGGCACTGTTGCCATTCATGAACAATAATGAAGAAAGCCTTCGTCAAAAGGCAGAGGCTTGGCGACTTAATATGCGTTCGTGGTCTGTTTCGCAGCGTCGGAAGACTTGCGAATTAGCTGTGTCGGCATTACGCAATGAGTCGCACGGGCTTCGTACGAGACTTGCTGCTGCCATTGATGCGATTAGTGGCGCGGATGGTGTTATTGAACCGTTAGAATTTGCAGTCGGTTGCATGATACGTCGTCGGCTTCTACCCGGCGATACGATTACTTATGCGCGTAGGCCTCCAATACCTCCACGTCAGATTATTAATGAAATCATTGAGGTTCTATCGAGTATTGCGTTCTACGGCGTAAAAGAGGGTTCGAGTATACGTCCTGCGCTAGAGGCTGGCTTGAAACGGTTGTCACCTTTTTTGGGTGTAGTACACGTGACGACCCTTAATCAGGCGATTGATGGACCTAAACTGGATCGTGCGCTTCGGCAAGTGGAATGCCTTGCACCGCTTATGAAACGGGAGTTTATGCAAGCCTGTGAAGTCGTTATCCTGCAGGATGGTGAAATCAATGAGACCGAAGAGACCTTTCTCTTTGCCATAGCTGACGCCATTGATGCGATGGGTTGGAATGCGACGTTCCGGATGAAATAAAAAAAGAGCGTCGAAAGTGACGCTCTTTTTTATTTTAGTTTGCTCGTGAAGACTATTGAACCGGATCCGTTGGTTGTTCCGCTTCAACAGTTGGAACTTCGCTCAACGCCTCGATCGTCGGCGCTTCATCTTGACACGGGGCTGGGTTTTCCAAAGGGGGTGTTGCTGCGCCCTGTGCTTCCGCAGGTGGTTCTTCCACAAGAACTGCTGCCGCAGGAATTACAGGAGTCGGAGCTACAATGGCAGCCTCTTTCGGCGCTGGTGGGCGTTGCCCGCCACCTCCCTGATACTGCTTTTCGCCCGGCAGATATTTGAAAGCGGGATACTCAGTCGGCGCGCTCAGGACATCATTGTAGAACTCAATCAGATGTCCTTTTTCAAGCAACCATGCCAATTGTATGAGAATCTCTTTCTTTTTCGCTTCATCATTGCCTGAAAGATTGGTGATGAGTTCGATTTTGGTACAGGCAAGATGTTCATTCACATACATCAGTACATCGTGCAGAGCTTGCACCGTGTGCGCTGGATCCAGAGCGGAAGGTATTTTAAGCATGACAAAATCAGGCCCCTTCACGTCGTTAACACGGAAGAGGTTAAGCTTGCGGTGGCGGAACGCGCCACGCAGAGCAAAAAAGAGCGATGCCGGGAATCGACGCTCGCGGTTAAGCGTGTCGCGGAGCATGGCGCCTAGAAGGCGGCTAGAAGTGTTCACGGCTATGGCTGCGGTGCAAACCAGATGTTTGACACTTGCGAGGTGAGCGGGAACAATTTCACGCGTAAAGACGAGTTCTGCCACTTCGCGGGAAAGGGGTGGAGCTTTCGGAAGGGGTTCAACCTGAACGTCGGCACCTTCAACAGGCGGATTGACCGGCACCGTTTCCGTTACAACGCCTTTACGGCGATAGACTTTCTTTTTTGTGCATTGCTGACGCCATTGTTCAATGACTTCGGGCTCGCGAACGACTTCAATCCGCGCACGGTATGTTTCTTCGGACATGGCCGGATACTTTGTACGCAGAACTTCTTGAACTTTGGATGCAAAACTATGATGGTTAGGAGGCCCTAGAAGTTCGCCACTCAAGGAACAACGCGCCACACTATTAAAGACGCCACTTGGGGGTTCGCAATCCACCTCTTCAATTTCAAAAAAGTCATGAATATGGTGGTTTGTCAGATGTATCCGAACCTCTTCTTCTGTTAAAGCCGGAAATCCACAAACCTTACATTGGAACAATGGAACCTGCTGATCCTTTAAAGGCTCGATACGAATGAGGCAGGAATTAGGGTTGTCAAGGAAGAGCGACGCAATGTCACGCAATGGAAATGCACAATGGGAAGTCTGCACGCGACGGATAATGGCGCCCAATGCTTTCTGCTCGGGGAGGACACGTATTTCCAACGGAAGTGCGGGTTGCTGGAATTCCTGACGAAAAGGCCGTTCAAAGTGGGGTCGATTGTCTTCACGACGTGGTGGCCGCGAATCGTTCGCTGGGCGTGATGTACTAAAGTCAACAACTGCACCCCGTGATTCGGGACGCGACATATCCGGACGAGGACCCGGACTTTTACGGTCAGCGTCACGACGTGGTCGACGATCAGCACCGCCTTTGTTTTGTTCTGTATTGTCTCGACCGACAGGGCGGCCACGTGAGCCATCTCGCCTGCTCGTATCACGTCGAAACGAACCATCGCTCGAGGAATCGTCGAATTGACGTCCCTTAAACCGATCCATGGTGGCGTCCGGAGCATTGCGAGCCCAACTCGGTGTTAAGTCGAAGCTCAAATCCAAAACAACATCTTTATCATCAGTATTCATCTTGACCACTTTCATCTTGACCACGTGCATCTAATTGGGACGGGTAAATACTATATCGTGTGTTGCCCTGTTGGGTCAATGAGAAATATGGTTTGTTTCTCCTTTTTTATTGAAAAAACATAAACAAGGGTATTCAACGGGTTGACTCTCGGGAAGGTCATCGTGTATCATTTCAAAACATATGCGAAAGATCACGAGGCAAATTCAAGTAGGGGATATTACCGTCGGTGGGGGTGCACCTGTTCGAGTGCAAACCATGGCAAATGCCCATCCGCATGATGAGGCAGCACTCCTTAAGCAGATTATCGAGGCTGCTGAACTCGGGTGCGACATTGTGAGGTTAACGGTGCCCGACAGGCTGGCAGCAGATGTGTTTAAGCGTGTCCGTCAGCATGTGCCTGTTCCACTTGTTGCGGACATTCACTTTGACTATCGATTGGCTTTGGCTGCTTTAGAGGCGGGTGCGGATGGTTTGCGGATTAATCCAGGAAATATTGGGGGTGTCGATTGTATACGGGCAGTCGTTTCTGCCGCTCGTGTGCGTCACGTACCGATTCGGATTGGCGTCAACGGAGGTTCCCTTGAAAAAGATATTCTGAAGAAGCATGGTTCCGCAACAGCGGAGGCGCTTGTTGAAAGTGCATTACGTCATGTTGCATTACTGGAAGCGGAAGACTATCGAGAAATAAAGATTTCGGTTAAAGCGTCCGATGTTATACGTACGCTTGCTGCTTATCGGCTTTTGTCGAGTCAAACCGATTATCCGCTGCATCTCGGAGTGACGGAAGCAGGCACGTTTATTCCGGGAACTGTCCGTTCCTGTGTTGCAATGGGTGCACTTTTACTCGAAGGTATAGGGGATACGATTCGTGTGTCGTTGACAGATACTCCAGCAAAGGAAGTACGCGTGGGGGTTGAATTATTGCGTAGCATTGGCTTGCGTGCGCCTGGCGCAGCTGTCACGTCTTGTCCGACCTGTGGGCGTACACGTGTGGATGTTGCAGGCATCGCTACACAGGTGGAAGAACGGTTGGAAGTTTTTTATCGTGAATATCCAGAGGCATTTCGTCCGCATGTAGCGGTGATGGGATGTGTTGTCAATGGACCTGGAGAGGCAAAAGGTGCTGATATTGCGGTCGCAGGGGGAGAGGGTGAATGGGTTCTGTTTGTGCGTGGCGAACGCGTTGGCAAGATACCCGAGTCAGAAGCGATAGAGCGAATTGTTGAATTAGTCAAAAATTGGACGTGCCAGTAATAGTAAGGAAGGATTGAAAACGTGATTCGGATTCATTTGATTGTAGTTGCGAGTATCGGGTGCTTATCGATTGTGCAGGCAGAGACGAAGCTGACACCCTTAAAAACAGGTGGTGGACGTTCCTTGGAGTCGATAAAGGCTAAGAAGGCGCCGCAAGTATCTTTGCCATCGTGGGGTCCGTCCCCAAAAGAAGAAACACCGCCTGCACCTGTGTTTAGTGGTTCCAAAAGCGGGTGGGGGATTGTCAATGAAGTGTGTGCCTATTATTCTCTTGAAGGACATAATATGGGCAAGTTGCCGGTTGGAACGATGTTGACCTATTCAGGTGTTAAGCAATCCACGAAAAGTTTTGTTTTGATTTCCAAAATTCAGCGTCAGGAGAAAACGTGGGAAGGACCGTTTCTCATTGAGGCATCGGATGTGGTGATCTATCGTGGCGAGTTGGAAAAGATGCCTGATAAATTGATGGGTGATTTAAAGGCCTATTATGTGATCAAGGGACAGATTGCCGACCGCAAGGATCAAATAGAGGAAAAGACGCTATCTCTCAATCCACACTTCGATACGGCGAAACTTTGGCAACAACGCTATGCTGAGTCTATTGAAAAGGCAGGGAAGATGGAGGAGAAAGCCAATGTATTGACGGGATCGGCAAAAAGCAACATGCTGGATGCGTTGCGTTCGCTGAAATATGAGCAGACTCGCATTAAGACTCAGGCGGATAATGAAGCCATGAATTATAAGGCTTGGAAGGATCAGCACCCGATTAATCCAGCTCTCTTTAATAACGATGCCGAACTTAAGGTATTGCAAACTCAGTTGAAAGAAGCCAAGGCGAAAATCAAAGACATGGGGGTTGAGTAACAAACATTTTTTTGCTTAATTTCGTACGTATGCATACCTATAAAATTGCTTTGATCATTGAGAAATCGCGCGCGTACGGGCGTGCAATTTGTGAAGGTATCGCCGCCTATGCTCATCAGCAAGGCAATTGGGAGTTGCATCTTCTTGATGAGATGAGTACAGATAAAGCGCTTAGACAGTTAAAGGAAGTTGATGGCGTTATTGCGCGAATCCTCAAACCCAAGACCTTGGCAGCGTTACGGACACTGAAGGTCCCGATTGTTGATGTGTTTGGGGGCGAGCGCTATTCGGAAATTGGTCTCGTTGACAGTGATCATCAGGCTGTTGGGCGTTTGGCGGCTGAGTGCTTTTTGATGAGGCGATTTCAGAGGTTTGCCTTTTGCGGATACCCAGGCATCCATTTTTCGGATTTAAGAGAAAAGGGTTTTGCGGAAAGTGTTGAAGCGAAGGGGTTTTCCTGCCATCGATTCCCAATGACATTGGAAGATGTGCGGTCGCTGACGGAGCGCATTATTCGTCATGAAAAGATTGAATTGGATGAACATCGGAAACAATTGGCGCAGTGGTTAAAATTGTTGCCGAAACCGATTAGCATTTTTTGCTGTCACGATATACGCTCCTATCAGCTTGCAACACTGTGTAAACACCTTCACATTCGCGTACCCCAGGAGGTCGCCATTTTGGGTGTGGACGATGATCGTATTTTGTGTGGCTTTTCTTCGCCGATGCTGTCCAGCATTGACCCAGATGCCGTTGAAATTGGACGCCAAGCGGCAGAATTATTAGCGACGGCGCTGGCCAGTCAGGGTAAGTTTTCACGGATTGGAACTGCAAAAAAAATCCTATTAGTACCACCCAAACAATTGGTGGAACGGGCGTCAACCGAAGTCTATCCGCTGGAGCCAGCATGGCTTTCAGAGATCATGATATTTATACAACGCAATTATATGCGCAATATTAGTGCTGAGGATATTTTTAAACTTGCAAAGCGCTCCCATACGATTGTCGAACGGACCTTTCAGAAAGTCCTTGCGACAACTGTGCGAAAAGAAATTATCCGTGCGCGCATGGCCGAGTCGGCACGATTATTACAATCAACGGAACTCTCGTCGTGTAAAATCTCGGGACTGGTTGGTTTTACAAACCCCCAATATTTCAATCGCTCGTTTCGGGTTACCTATAAAATGACACCAGAGACCTATCGCAAGCAACGGAAGCTCGGTGAAACTGGACAAAAAGGTTAAGTTTTTGGTCAGAAAATGTATTAACAAACCGCCCGCATTCCGCTATACTTGAACTTCATTAAATAGCAGGGGATTTCCCTGGAAAGGAAAGTATGAGTTTGGTTGATGATTTTGTCGCGATGTCGCATGCCGCAGGCGCACCTGAATTGGATGCTGTGATATTAGGTGAAGGCAATACGTCTGTACTTGCTACAGATGACACATTTTATGTGAAGGCGTCTGGATGTAATCTCTTGACGTTAGGGGTTGAGCACGCTGTCCACCTGCGTCGTGCACCTTTGATGGCCTTGCTGGAGAAAGATACGGTTAGCGAGCAGGAGTTGCAGGAAACCTATAAGCTTGCGAAAGTGGATGAAACGGTCAAGGCACGTCCTTCTGTAGAGGCCATCTTTCATGCGCTCTTACTTGGATATCCGAACGTGAAGGCTGTGGTGCATACGCATGCCACGGCTGTCAATTCGTTGACCTGTAGCAAGGGATGGCCGACTGTGTTGGCTGGCCGGCTTTGTCCTGACGAAGCTGTTGTGCTTGGACCTGATTCCGTCTTGGTCGAGTATGTGGATCCGGGCGTAGTTTTGGCGAAGTGTATTCGGACGGGCGTGGATGCGTATATGGCTAAGTGGGGTCAGTTCCCGAAGGTTATTTATATGCAGAATCATGGTGTGATTGCGCTGGGTGCGAATCCAGCGGAAGCACTGAATGTGACACAGATGGCCATTAAGGCCGCCCGGTTGCGTCTGGGTGCGTTTCAAGCCGGTGGTATCAATCCGCTTTCGCCCGAAATCGTCTCGCATTTGCTCGGACGACCGGATGAAAAATATCGTCAACAATTGTTGGCGGGCAAGTAACATGTCGCAGGGGCTGATCGTTATATCCGCCCATTTTTAAAAAAAGGAGTTATTGATGAATCAAGATCCTGTATTAGGAACCATGATATTTGTGCTAGGCGGCTTGGCCGGTGCAATTTTTACATTGCCGTTCAAGAAGGAAAAGGGATGGGCGTGGGAAAGTTATTGGATGATCTATGCAATCGTTGCATTGGTTATTGCGCCAATCACACTTGCATTCGCGACCGTTCCGAAGCTGTGCAGCGTTCTGATGAGTGCGCCGCCGAAAGAAATGGTTTATTGTTATCTCTGTGGTGCGGCCTGGGGCTTCGGTGGGATTACGTGGGGCTTGATGATCCGTTACCTGGGTGTCGGATTGGGCTTGGCCATTGGTTGCGGTATTTGTTCGGCAGCCGGCACTTTGGTCCCCGAGATCATTAAAGGGACGTTCATGAAGTTGCTGGAGTCAAACGCGGGTATTGTCTCGCTCGTCGGCGTTGGCATCTCTATCATCGGCATCGTGCTGGTCGGTATGGCGGGGATGTCGAAGGAGAGCGAACTTCCAGAAGAGGTGAAGAAGAAGGCGGTTGCAGAGTATAACTTCAACAAGGGTATCTTGGTGGCCATCTTCTCGGGCCTTGCCAGCGCAGGGCTCGGCTTCGGCTTGAAGGGCGGGGCTAGTCTCTCCAAGCTGGCACTGGAGAATGGAGCCTCTTCGGCATGGCAGGGAATGCCGGTCTTGGTGGTCTGTCTGCTGGGTGGTTTCACCGTGAATGTCATCCTCTGTATCTTTTATAACTTGAAGAACAAGACAGCAGGTGATTATTTCAGGAAGGATGTTCCTGGATTTATGAATTTCCTCTGGGCGGCTTTGGCCGGTGTCTTGTGGGTTTGCCAATTTGTGGCGTTTAAGACGGGCGAACCTTTGATGGGTAAGCAGGGGTATGTCGGCTGGGCAGTGTTGATGGGCAGCACCATCATGTTCAGCGGCGCCCTAGGTGTCTTGTTGGGCGAGTGGAAGGGAACAAGTGCGAAGACCCGTATGATGCTGTGGGTCGGGCTCTTCATTTTGTTGATTTCAGCGGTGATCGCTGGATACAGTGCTAAACTTGCAATTTAAATTCACGTGTCTTCATGAGTCATTAAAAAAAAGGAGAATGAGAATGAGTACAGTACAACGTTATGAATCGGCGAAGGAACTCTACGCCAAAATGGGCGTCAATACTGACGCGGCATTGAAGGAACTCAAGAAAATTTCCATCTCGATGCACTGCTGGCAGGGCGATGATGTCTCTGGCTTTGAAAACGCAGGATCCCTCACAGGAGGCATTCAGGCAACGGGCAATTACATGGGTAAGGCGCGTACACCGGATGAGCTGATGGCTGACATTGATAAGGCGATGAGCCTGATTCCTGGCAAGCATCGCGTGAATCTCCATGCGAACTATGCTATTTTTGAGGATGGCAAGAAAGTGGATCGCGACAAACTGGAGCCTAAGCACTTTCAGCGCTGGGTTGATTTTGCTAAGAAGCGCAAACTCGGCCTGGATTTCAATCCGACCATGTTTTCGCATCCGAAGGCTGATGGATTGACCCTCTCGCACGAAGATCCCGCAATCCGCGCCTTCTGGGTTCGCCACACAAAGGCCTGCATCAAAATTGCCGAATATTTCGCGAAAGAATTGAAGACGCACAGTGCTTTGAATATCTGGATCCCGGATGGATTCAAAGATGTGCCATCTGATCGCATGTCTCCTCGCGCCCGTCTGAAAGCTTCATTGGATGAGGTCTTCAAGATGAAGTTCGATCGCAAGAACGTTCTCGTGACCGTTGAATCAAAGCTCTTTGGGATTGGCGCAGAGAGTTGCACAGTCGGCTCGCATGAGTTCTACATGAATTATGCGGCAAAGAACAATGTGCTTTGCTTGCTGGACAATGGGCACTTCCATCCGACAGAATCCGTCGCGGATAAAATTTCCTCGATGCTCCTCTTTTCGGATAAAGTTGCTTTACATGTTTCGCGCCCCGTGCGGTGGGATAGCGATCATGTGGTGCGGTTTGACGATGAAACCCGTTCAATCGCAGAAGAGATCATAAAGAACGGTTCAGATCGCGTTGTACTCGCGCTTGATTATTTTGATGCAAGCATCAACCGCGTCGCGGCCTGGATCCTTGGTATGCGCAACATGCAGAAGTCGCTTCTAGCCGCCCTCCTGTTGCCCAAGGCAAAGCTTGCTAAGCTACAGAATGAGCGCCAGTTCACGGAGATGCTGATGCTTCAGGAAGAGATGAAGACCTATCCGATGAGCGACATCTGGGCGATGTTCTGTGAGCAGGCGAAGGTGCCTGCAAACGAAGGATGGTTTGACCAGATCAAGGCGTACGAAAAGGACGTCCTTGCTAAACGTGTCTAAGGAGTGGCTACATGCAGGTACATAATTGCCAATATCTTCCTGTTTCAAACCAGCAGAAGAGTTGGGGATTGTACCTGCAGGGTTGCGGACGGTCGCGCATACTTGCAGATGCGCAGTATCCAGAGTCTGGACATCCTGACGGGTATGCGTTTGATTGGAAGAAAGGACGCGTACTCAAGGATTTCCAGATACTCTATCTCTCCGAAGGTCATGGCGTTTTCGAAAGTGCAAAGAGCAAATCCCAAATCGTAGAGGCGGGAATGCTCTTTGTTCTTTTTCCCGGGGTGTGGCATCGCTATAAGCCAAGCCCGCGTACAGGATGGGAAGAAAACTGGATTGGCTTTTCTGGTGCGTTTGCGCCAAAGCTTATGCGATTTATGCTTCCGGAAAATCCAGTCGTACGATTAAGTGACTCAGCAATCTATGAAGTGATCCTTCAGGATCTGATTTCACGTGTGATGGAGTCGCCCATGGATCGTCCCTTTTCAGATGCTGGCGTTGTGATGGAATTGCTCGGCCATATTCGTGAAGGGCAGGTCATTCGGGGTGACGGAAACAAACACGGCTTAAAAATCCGGCAAGCGCAATCCTATATTTTGACGCATGCGACGGAACGCATTGACTTTGAAAAGCTCGCTCGCCAGTTTGGCATGAGCTATACGAGCTTTCGCCGTAGCTTCAAACAGCATACGGGCGTGTCACTGGCGCAATTTCACATTGATGTTCAACTCAAGCGCGCTGCGCGCTGGCTGGAGTCCTCTGAGATGACCTGCCGTGAAATGGCGGATAAGCTCGGCTTGGGTACACCAGAATATTTTTCCCGCCTCTTCACGAAACGCATGGGGTGTTCGCCTCGCGCGTTTCGCACAAAAATGAAAAAATAAAATGATGAGATAGCGGGGGCGTAATTTTCCAGTACTCGGAGATTCTAACATAAGGTGTGGCAGACATTTCTGCGGAAGCGACACACATAGATATCGCTTACAGGAATAAGTTCATGCTTCCATCCGATACGCTCCATAGCGGCAACGAACGTCGGCAGGTTGTCACGGCCGGGGTCAGAAATGATTGCTTCTCCATTCTGTGTGCAAAGCGCATCAATGGCACAGACTAGTGCAGGTATGTGACGTGTCTCATATAGTAAGTCACTTCCGATGACGAATGGAGCGCATGCGGGGGTCGTCTCTTTTTTTGAGTCTGAAAGAAAACAAGTCCAATCCAGTTGCTGATAAGTAAGATCAATCTTGTTTTCTTTTGCGTTATGCAACAGCCACTCGCCGGTATCCGGATGGAAGTCTGTTGCATGTACAATCGCGCCAAGCTTTGCAGCAAGGATGGAGGGTAACCCGAGTCCGCACCCCAGTTCAATCACGTTTGATCCTTTGAGCGTTTTACGCTCGTGCCACAGATAGTCTGCCAGTCCACGCGCTGCAGGCCATAAGATTGCGTAGTAGGGGATGCCATCGACAGTATGGGGTGCTTCCTGTGCAGCACGGTCTAGCAACGCATCCAAATCAGGCGGGGTCTCTATGATGATAGAAATATCTCCGATTTGTATGGTCTGTCGACCTTGGGGTGATACGGGATCAGACTTCACTTGCTCTCTTTTTCTGCGACAAGGGTTCGTGCGGAAGGATGCGACAGAAGACGATTGTACTCCAGCAAGGCTGGATAGAGTTGCGCAGGGACTTCACCGCTATTGCGTGTCTGAGTTTCGACTACGCGCACCATCATACGTCCATCAGCACGTTTCGATGTTGTCAGATCAAGGGTGAACGTCCCGAGACCGCATGGCAGATCCCATTTTCGAGAGGGCGGCAAAATGGGAAACGTTGTGTAGCCACGTGGCAGGATGATGACGCACTCACTTGTCGAAGAACCTTTTTCGCCAAAAAACAGAGGATTTTCGCGTGCATCACCGCGTAATCCGAAAATTGTTTTCGAGAGACTTGGTATAAGGAGCGTCAATGCTTTATCGTCCATAATTGCGTAGTTGGGTGCTTTCACGCTGTAGGTCAGCACGCCTGGGTAAGAGAGCGTGTCCGTATGAAGGTCGGAAGTTGCAACCGCAGATTTTGAAAGGGCTTCGACCATTCCAAGGGTGTGGCGTCTCAGGTCCTCGGGCAGCATTTCTGAATAGTTTTTGCGGAATATGCCAACGGAGGCACCCGTTATCCAATTCGTAATCGAAATTTTGGCAGTGCCTTTTTCGTCAAGATCGATGACCATGAGGTTACGAGACAACGGCTGGAATTGTTCTGGAACCTGAATGGTTTCAATCTTTCCCTCTAATGTTAAGCAAGGAGCTAAATGGAATGCGGATGTACCGGGTTCATCGTATTGATCCCCCGTGTTCAAGTAATAGGTGAGACCTTTGATACGCACGCGCACCAGTGCGTGATTGAAAGTATGTCGTATGGGATTGTCATGACGCGGCTGGGAATATTTTGGATAGCCTGTTCTGTCGTCTGATGCTAAGATGATTTCCGAATCGAGTCCGACAGCATCCAGCATTTGATTGAGAAGAATGGCGCGATCCATAATATGACCGTATTGACTTGTTAAGGTTTGGTCAGGTGTTGAAAGACAGGATAAAGGCAAGTCCATGAAGGAAACACCGGAGGGACGAATCGTGCGCAAAACAGTGTCGCGGACCGCCTTCATTTTTTTGAACGAATCAGATTCGCCTTTGACGAGCGTCTTCGCAAGTTTGCGGGCAAGCTTATTACCGCTCGACACCTTTTCAATGGCCGCTTCGAGCTCCTCCGCAAAAGAATCCCACGCGCCGAATGACAGAAAGAGTTCGGGCTGAAAGAAGTGCCAAGGAGGTGTCGATTCCTCGGGACGGATCAGTGGTGGTTTGATGACATTCCAACTCCATGTGATGGATGTTTTATTTGTTGAGGCGGTGAATCCAATCTTATCACAGTTGAATTGTTGGAGCTTGGGCGACATCGTTTTTGGGAAGGTTATGCGGTAAGTATCGCTTCCAATGGGTTCTGTGCCGCCAAAGCTCTTTGACTGACTATAAAATGGCATCTTGGTTTGCGTATACCGCGTGGTCACCGTAATGACGCTACCCGTCTCTACCCCTGGCAGATTCACCACGAGTATTTTCCCGGCTGGATAACGCGGTGCAGAGGCTGACCATGGCGCATCCATGATATTCATCTCTTTGGGTGTGATAACATATACAACGCCTGTTGTATTGGAGACCGTGGCAGAGACTATTTCAACCTCCTGCCAGCTTGGGTTGTAAGGGAGTTTGAGTTCGGCCCCATTCTTTTTTCCCGCGTAGGTCAGGATGCGCGACGAACAAATGTTGGTGGTGAGCCAAGATGATTGTGATAACAGTATCACGTCGCTGATCGAATAAAGCGTTTCTTGGTCGGGGGACTCTTTAGCAAACGCCTCAAACAAGGGTCTGCGTCGCGAGTTTGTTTCCATTTCTTTCAACACCTGCTTCAGTAGAAGATAGTTTTCAGGTGAAAATTCGGGAGCAGTGATAAGATAGTCAAGCGATCCTTGTAGGACACCCTCTTTCAAGGATTGTGCTGTACTGTATTCAATCCCAGGTTTTTTGACTTTGAAATCGGAAGGTAAGACATAAGGCTTGCCGAGACTATCACCGATACGGATCGTAATGCGTTCCCGTAAGCCACAGGTGATTTGTGTCTCCATGGGATAACGGCGCTTGTCGAGCCCCGTTTCCTCAATGACAAAGTTGACATATCCAAGCGCTCCGCCGAGCCAGGGCAGACTTACTGTGTCAAGGCCGTGTCCGCGAATCGGATAGTTAGGTACACGTGTAGTGAGCTCAATTGATAGCGGTGTTTCCGTATCTTGCAAATTATCAGGCTTGATAACACATTCCAAGACTTCAGCGCCAGCCAGACGTGCCTTGAGAAGGCCTTCAAACATTTTACGACGCTGGTCAACTTTCTGCCGTAAAAGGGTTCCACGATAGGCATTGTCATTAATGCCGTCGAAGTCAAGACGTGTTTTCAATACAAGTGAGCCTGTCTTGTCAAGGGTTCCCTCTGTCTGGATGCGCATCAGATTCTTTTCTGCTGGATAGGCATCGGATGTCAGTAACCCTTCGCCGTCTGGACGTGCAACCAGATAACTGCGGTTACATAAATACGCCGGACACAGTTCGCGCGTGTTTTCGTCGGTTGGATCCATCAGCGTATAACCGCCACCGGGCTTTTCAACAGCGGTAATGGCGTGGTTGAAGTAGGGGGTGGGAACATCAGGGTCCATCTTTGCGCCGGCGTGAATCAAGACAGGATAACCCTGAATACCAGCCATCGTAAGCATGACCGCCAGCAAGGCAGCCTTGTCACGGCAGACGCCATAACGGTTCTTGAAGGTCATACCGACTTCATGGGGCTCATAGCCCGGTGCTGTGTCTTCAGTTGTAATTCCCATGTATCGGATTTCCTGCGAGACAAACTTGAAGATGCTACGGATCTTATCATCGCGCGTGAATGCGCCTTCAATCAACTTATTGACCATGGGTTGCATCCCGGCGTCTGTCTTCTTGAATGCAGGCTGGCATAGATTCCAATACCAGCGGGAAATATCGCGCCAGTCTTTTGTAGTGCTCAGCATGATCCGCTGCGCTACGGTTTGAAAGGGCGGCATATTGGGCTCGGGGAACATTTGCGGAACATGACGAACCCGCCAGAGATGGCACGTGCGTCCGTTGGGCAGCTTCGTTTCTGTATAGGTGACCGTATTGGAAACCGGGGCACGTAAAATCTTGTGATAAAGCGGAAGATCGGATGGCGCAGAGACTTCATAATCTTGTTTGAGAATTGGATTGTCGTATTCAAAGATTGAGATATCGCTCCACGCGTTAGGAACATACGCCTTCTTTACGATCCGGCAACTGACAATATGATACAGGTCGTTGATTTCGATTCCTGGAATCGCACAGGTCAGGACTTTATTAGCTGGGTCATAGATATTCATTCCCATTTGTCCTGGGTCTGTCATAATGCGCGAATAAGTGTCTACGTCAACAGTAAGTATACGTCCGTCAGGCTTGATGATCTCAGCGCGGTAAACCATCGACGTCTCATAATGCGTGTCAAATACCAGCGAGAACGAACTGCTTTCGCGACGCCCCTTTTCAGTTAACACCTTAAAGTATTCATCATCCCATGTTACGGATGTCCCATCCTTCTCGTAAACTTCCAGTACATGATTGTCAATCAACATACGGTCAGAGTCGATATACTTTTCCCGTGTCACACTTTTTGCAGATTCAATGACCGCGCGTGTATCCAGCAAGAAGGTTGAGGGTGGCTCTACGCCACTCGTGATGAGTGTTGCCAGAGATAATAAAGCGAATAGTCTCATTTTCATGTTCATGTCTTTCGTGTAAAGCGGGGTCAGTTTAGCTTATAGTGATTCATCAGAACGTCGTACGTCTCAGCAACCGTTCTGCCCCATGCGATGACGCCATCCTCATGTCCCGTCATAACCAGAATACCATAGGGGGTTGTGTGACTCTTCACAAGGCGTGCAATATCTCGTGCCATTTCAGGTGTCCCGTAAGCGGCATCGGGCGAGGTCGCAGGACACGTGCTCTTCAACAGTTTCAAGAATAATGGTTTGTGATGCACATGAATAACGCAATTACTCAATGCATTCGCCTGATACACAGCGTCATGGCTCAAGGTTTCGGCGGATGCTCGTATATGTCCTGTGCAAAAAACCTCATTATTGTCGATTGAACAGGCGTCTACCCTGCAATAATCGCTAAAATCTAAGATGCGTTTTCCACCGGTTGCTGTACCAGAGATGAAGAAAACATCCGTGCCCGCCTCCTTGATACTGACATTTCCAAAGCCGACACCCTCAGGGAGGATACCAATCATTCCTATGTCACAGAGTGCAGTTCGTACAGCATTCAGTTCTTGTAGTGCTTGGGGTACCTGAATGTCTGCTTCATTGAGGTGAACAGAAAACTTGATATATCCTTCGTTTGTCATAGCGTTGATATCTCGGCTTCATTTGCGGCACAGATGCCATGTTCACAGATAAGCCCCGTGATCAAGCGAGCAGGGGTTACATCAAAGCCATAATTACAGGCAGGTGTCGTTTCTGGGCAGATGCGCACACTTGCGAGGGTGCCATCGCTCTGCATGCCTGTCATCAGTCGAACTTCTTCAGCGTCGCGTTCTTCGACAGGGATTTCTGCAATACCGTCAGCCATTGATAAATCAAAGCTTGAAGCGGGCAGGGCAACATAAAAGGGGACTTGGTTATCTTTTGCGGCAAGCGCTTTCAAATAGGTGCCGATTTTATTGGCGACATCGCCTCTGCGTGTCACACGGTCAGCACCGACAATGACGAGGTCAACCATTCCGTGCTGCATAAGATATCCTCCCGTATTGTCAGCAATCAAGTGATGGGATACACCCTGTTCGCCGAGTTCCCATGCCGTCAGGCTTGCGCCTTGATTACGTGGCCGAGTTTCATCCACCCACACATGCACGGGAATGCCTGCGTTATAGGCGGCATAAATGCCGGCTGTTGCAGAACCGTAATCCACGAAAGCCAACCATCCTGCATTGCAATGCGTCAGGATGTTGACCGGCTCGCCTTTTTTACGTGCGGCAATGGCTTGGATGAGCGGCAACGTGTGTTCGCCAATGCGCTTGCAGGCGGAAGCATCATCGTTTGCGATCTTTCGGGCGACCTGCAACGCGACATCGACCCATTCGTTTTGTGATCGGCAGCGTGAGAGGGCTTCTAACTGCTGCTGGATGGCCCAGGAGAGGTTTACGGCGGTCGGGCGCGTCTTGATAAGTGTCTGGGCAGCATCCCTCATAAAGGCCTCTGCGTCATGTCTGGGAGCATTCCGCACTGCAGCGACCATTCCGTATGCTGCCGTTGCGCCGATGAGTCCGGCGCCTCGTATTTGCATATCCGCAATGGCTTGCCGAAAGTCTTCGACGCTGACAAGGTCAAGGATTTCAAGGCTATGTGGTAAGCGACATTGATTGATGATCTGGACAACGCCAGGCTCATCTTTCTTTTCCCAAATAGTGCGATAATGTCTACCCTGAATCTGCATGGCGTAAAAATGTACACGACTTGAGGCAGTCGGGCAAGCGTCCTTTTTGAAATTGCTTAAAAAATCATCATCCTGCAATTGACTTTCAGCAGAATATTTGGTTAACTACGCATCTCTTTTAACAAAAAGACCTTTTGGGGGTATAGCTCAGTTGGTAGAGCGCTTGAATGGCATTCAAGAGGTCAGGGGTTCAACTCCCCTTACCTCCACCAGTCTTCATCCCCAACCTGGAACAGGTTGGGGATTTCGCCTAGGCAGGCCAGTTATGGGCTGCCAAGCGAAACACGGAGTGTGAAGACTGCCGCGGCGTAGCGAGAGCGAAGCCGGGCTGATCGACAAGGTCCTCTATGACAAACTTCCATTACGTCTACATCCTGGTTGATTGCGCAACAGGCAGGCACTTTTATGTTGGACAAACCCGTGATCTGAAGGCCCGTCTTGCCGCGCACAACGGCGGTCAATGTCCGCATACAAGCAAATATAAGCCCTGGAAGATTCAGACGGCCATTGCTTTTGACACCGAGGAGAAGTCAACAGCATTCGAGGCATACTTGAAGTCGCATTCCGGCCGCGCCTTCGCCACCAAACATTTTTAAACCCCATGCAAACAGGTTGGGGATTTCGCCTAGGCAGGCAATCCGAGTGTCGCCTCACGGTTCTCGATCAGACGCTCCCGAAAGAACTCCTTGTCCTCCGCGTCGATAACATCCGCGAACGATTCGACCTCGCGGTTTGCGATGTTGTCCTCGGCCTCCACGA
>JBAXOG010000091.1:0-19129 GCA_037133395.1 bacterium
CAAATCTATCGGCTGGCCAGCCTTTGCAACGTCGCCTTCAAACCCTTTAAGTTCAGAGGAGAGCTGGGATGCCTTGTTGGTTCCGACGGTATCCACCACGCGATTGTGCTCGCTGGTCAATTTCGGGAAGACCTCACGTACTTGTTTATCAAAAGAGAGGGCCTGACTCTTGGAGTCGATCAACAAATTATTTTTCAGGACATTGCCCAGCGGTTCACGCGGCGCATTATTCATAGTTTCAGCAAGGCGCGGATAGCGCGTGCTCCACGGTGGATTCTTGTAATGCATCCGCTCCGCTCGTTCTTCTAAATTCCATCCTTCTCCTGGTTGGTTCCAGTTTTTCCAACTCATGCCGCGAGAATCAAAGTGGAAACTGATCATGCTGTCCATGACCAGATTGCAGGTGACGGTATTATCACGTCCGCCGCCGATGAATAGCGCACGTCCTGCACGTTGGAAGAGGTTTCCGTGCAAGGTGTCGCCCGAATCGCAATCATCTAAATAGATGCCCATCAGGTGTTCATTTTGTCCCTGTCCGCCACCACCTAGGTCATGAAAATAATTGTATCGGACCACATTACCCTGACTTGTCCAGTCGCGGCCTGTATAGAATGCGCCTACATCGCCAGTCTCCTGCTGAACGTTATACACTTCATTAAGTTCAATCAACTGCTCATTGCCCCCATAAAGGATGGCAGTATGCGGCGCATCGTGCATCACGTTATTACGCACGACATTGCCACAACCCTGAACTCCAAAGGCACCTGCATACGTCCGGCTAAACTGCCCAAAACGATACACAAGATTATTCTCCGCGACATTATTGCCGTTCACAAGGGTTTGCCGGTCACCGCCATTCAACACGATACCCGACGCGCCAACATCAAAAACGTCACAGGACTGAACACGGTTATGACTCCCTTGAATGGAAATCGCGGTACGGGCGACATTCCGTACCGTGCAGCCAGCAATCGTCATGGATGTACAATCCTGAAGGCTGAGGCCTTCTCCATGGTTGTAGGCAAAGGTCAGTCCCTGTATCTGGACATGTTTCACACCCTTCGCAACGATGAGCGGATTCTGGAGCGTGGCCAGCATCATCTCTGCATGCTTCGCATTGGGTTCCGGATAATAAAAGAGCAACTTCGCCTTCCGGTCCAAATACCACTCGCCTGGGACATCAAGTTCTTCGAGCACATTCAACGCATAAAAGCGACGCTCCTTCTTTCCCCACGTGCCCGCCATCAGTCCATACCCATGTCTGGCCGCGAGGCGGACAACGCCCTGATCGGCCTCATAACTTGCGACCTTCAAGACTTCATCCGACCAGTCATGCGTCCAATAACCATGCATCCATACGCCGTCCGCTATATTCCACTTGGCCATACGCGCATCCTTAAATTCAAAGGCGCCCGGTTGTTTGTCACGTCCTGGATCAACCACCTTGCTAAAGGTGGCCCATTCCCCTTTGTTGGGCCAACGCGCAATCGTCTTTGGCTGGCCATCAACATAGAGAAAGGGGGGCACAATGGCCCCATGATAAGCTAAGGGAATTTGAGGCAGGTCGCCCTTCAAGTTCTGCGATACATCACATACCAGAACGTTTTGACGTGCCTCTGGTTGCAACCGGGCAAGGATCTTTTCGTCCGCAATCGGCTTAAAATTCTTCTTGTCCAACAAAGCGCCACCATATAGTTTAGCGCCACCCTGTTTGCTAGCCTTGTAGATGACAGGATACGTTTCCGTGCCGCTATCTTCCTGTGTCAATTTAAAGGAGTCTGACAGCAGATAGACACCGTCCTTAACGATCACCGTGAAGGTCTGATTAGCACTTGCTTTTTTTGCTGTGCGAACAGCATCGCGGGCTTGTGCCAGTGTAGCAAACGGACGCCACCAAGAACCTGACCCATCGGCACGTCCAGACGTTGAGACATAAAATGATGTCTCAGCAAAACTTGTCGAGACGCTGTTGATGACCCAACAAAAAAATCCCAACGCTAGCCATGATTGCTTCATACTTCCCCTTATTGATTTTCCTACATTACTTAATATCAGGAAGTATAAGCAGATCATGCGTAACATTCAAGCCAGCACTTTATTTATTAGAGAGCACGCCAATCCAGTCACGCATCTTGTCGAGTGTATTCTGCCAGTCCTTATAATCCATGCGGATATCGAGGAAGGTGTCGAACAGATGGAGCCAGGCGCTCCAGAAAAATTCAATGGACATCATGCGCTCTTCGACCTTGCCCATCTCTTCCAGTTGCTCGCCCTTGGGCAATTTGAGTCCGCGAAAGGCAAAATCTGAATCCATGGTCGCGGTATAAGAAGAGCTTGCATGCGCCATGGTAACCTTTGCGCGCTTCAGCTTCTTACCGCAGAGAAGCGCGGTGCCTGCTTCGCGACTATTGAGGGGCAACCCCTTGCGTAACGCCACTTCATGAGCACCCTGTCCTTCGCGGAAGAAGGTAACAGGACCTTCCAACATGATGCCAAACTCACGTCCGTCGGGCAGATGATAGACACCGCCATCTTTTTCCCACGCAAACCAAAGCCATGTCATAAAATCCATGCCCAGCGTCCCCTCGACAGGCGGAGTAATCGTTTCATCAGGCGTGAACATCACGGGGTCAAGATCCTTTGCATTGATCTGCTTGCGACGCATAGCGGCGGTCTCAGCCGTCACTAAAATGGGCATTGAATCAAGCGCATCCTTGGCAGACAAGACAAACGCATCGATCTGCTTGTCTGACAGGGCCCCAGCAATCAACAAATCATTGCGGAAATCCAGTACCGTGGGGATGCTTTGAAGCGTCGGAGGCATCTTTGGCTGAAGCATCTCGATGACGCGCGCCTTCACCTCCGCTTTGGCCTTACGCGAGAGCGTATCAAAGCCGCGCGCCTTCATCTCGACATCCTCTTCCAGCTTCTGATAAGCACGTAACAACGACGTCGGGATCTTCTTCTCCGCCTTCATCAACTGCACACTCAAGAAGGGACCCGCAACACATTTCTCATCCGTGATTTCACGGTCAAAAAGATGCCGGGGCCCCACCCAGCCAGAAATGGGTTCGCGATCCAATTTTTCAATCGACGGGGCTAGTCGCCGAGCAAACTCTTCGACGATAGAAGAGGTATATTGCTGCGTCAAATAAAAGAGCCTGAAACTGACATTACCTGCATCAAAACCCATAAAACTCCTTGGCGTTATTCATCCTTCTTATCAGCCGCTTTCTTGTTCAAGCCCAACTGCTCTGCATACATATCAAACTGCTGGATCTGCGCCTTATAGCGGAAGACCATCCGCTTCATGGCGCCGCGCTGACGAAAGGTCAACGACTGCTGACGCGCATATTGTCCGGCGAGACTGTCGTAAAAATCCTTGTCATTAAAAACCTTCTTGCCACGTGTGACCGGCTCCTGCCAAGTGGCCACCTGGCTCAGCATCTCCAACAGGACAGGGCTTTCTATATCCAATTCTGGCTTTGCCTGTTCAGCAGAAAGGCCAAGCTGTTCACGCACGGTGTCAAAATTTTCAAATTGCGACGCATTTTGAACAATAATCCGTTCAATGGCGGCAACCTGCTTATCGCTGAGCTTGCGTCCATTGACCACCTGACTGCGAAGCGAATCAATAAAGCCAGCCTGGGATTCCGAGAGTTCGACTTGCTCCAGCAATTGAAAGCGCATCATGGAGGACTCGGGTGTCGCCATCGCGTTATCCGAGACGACAAGCTTCTCATAGCCTACTGCTGTTAGCTGGGCTTCCAAATCTGGAATCTGCGCCCGATAACGCAGACAGATCTTCACCAGTGCTTCCACTTGCTTTTCCGACACAGCCTTTTCCTTAGCTTCAATCTGCTCAATGATGGAGGTCACGAAGCGAGCATCGCTATATTTGCGCTTGCCCCGTTGAACTTCTGGGGCCCATTCCGTAATCTGACTGACTAAGGCCATAACGCCACTCACCTTGGCCGTGTCGACAGGGGGCTCCTTCGCCAGTTCCATCCACATGGTAAAGCGCTTATAGAACTCCTCCATCATGTGGGTCCATTCTATACGACCTTCCTCGATATGATCCAACTCTTCTTCCATTTCAGCCGTAAAGCCCACATTAAAAAGTGCTTCGAGTTTTGCCACTAACAGGTCGTTGACTTTCAACCCCAGCTCCGTAGGAGCAAGCTGCCGTTTCTCGCGCGTCGTATACTCACGGGCATTCAGCGTTTCTATGATTGCCGCATACGTCGAAGGGCGTCCGACACCATTCGCTTCAAGTGCTCGGATGAGCGATGCTTCGCTAAAACGCGAAGGTGGCTTGGTCTCTTTACGATCACTTAACCACTGTAAAACCTGAAGCTCATCCCCTGTTGCCAAGGGTGGGAGGTGATCCACTTCTTCAACCTCCTCATCTTCGTCATCCTCTTTTTTCTTATGGATATTAAGTGCCATCACCTTCAGAAAGCCATCAAATAATACTTCCGAGGCAGAAGCAAAGA
Source organism: bacterium (assembly GCA_037133395.1). Classification (GTDB taxonomy): domain Bacteria; phylum Verrucomicrobiota; class Kiritimatiellia; order RFP12; family UBA1067; genus CAIZQW01. The sequence continues at coordinate 4,497 of JBAXOG010000091.1, forward strand.
AGGTATAGATATGCGTAATTCCCTCTTTAAGCGGCTGGATTTCGACCGTCTTCTGTTCAATCTTCGCCGCGGCCATCTGGCTGGCGACAAAGCGTTTCCAAATCAAGTCGTAAAGCTTAAGCGACTGTGCATCCAAGATGCTTTTCAGGCTTTCGGGTGTGCGAAGGACGTCCGTGGGACGAATCGCTTCATGTGCCTCCTGGGCATTGCTCCGGCTCTTATAATAGTTAGGGGTCTCCGGGTAATAGCCAGCCCCATAAGATGACGTAATGAACTCCTTAGCGGAGGCCTGAGCATCACGCGCAATATTAAATGAATCTGTACGCATATAGGTAATCAAACCCACTGCGCCAGCATTGCCTATTTCAATACCTTCATACAATTTTTGCGCCAAGCTCATCGTCCGATTCGGCGAGAATCCACAAACACTGGAAGCCGCTTGCTGAAGTGTTGACGTAATAAAGGGAGGCAAGGGCCTGCGCGACGTTTCACGCACCCGAACATCCTTCACGCATATCCGACTGCCTTCAACTTCTGCGAGCAACGCCTTGGCTGCGCCTTCAGAATGAACCGCTGTTTTTTCACCATCGACCTTGACCAACTTAATTGCAAAGGGATCCTTCGGAGGTGCCTGCCGGCAGACATTGGCGCCCAGCACCCAATATTCTTCAATATTGAACGCTTGAATTTCCCGTTCTCGTTCCGCAACCAAGCGCAAGGCAACCGACTGCACACGTCCGGCACTCAAACCACGCTTGATACGGCTCCACAGCATGGGGCTCACCTTATATCCCACAATACGATCCAGTACGCGACGCGCCTGCTGCGCATTCACGCGATTCATGTCGATCGTCCCTGGGTTTTCAAACGCGGCTTTCACGGCTCGGGCTGTAATTTCATTATACTGTACGCGGAAGAAGGGTGTATCCTTTGCATCGCCTGCGAGCGTCTCCTGCAAATGCCAGGCAATCGCCTCCCCTTCACGGTCAGGATCGGGTGCCAGATAAATGACATCTGCGGTCTTTGCCGCCTTCCTGAGTTCGGCGACGGTCTTTGCCTTGTTTGCGGATACAACATATTTGGGTGTAAATTGATGTTCAATATCAACACCCAAGGTTCGCTCCGGCAAGTCACGGATGTGTCCAACCGACGACTTTACAACATAATTTGATCCTAAAATTTTCCCAATGGTCTTCGCCTTTGCAGGCGACTCAACAATGACAAGCTTCTTTCCCATGACGTATCTTCCTTTCAAAAAAACAATCTTTCGCTTCACTCAGGCGTGGTGGTTACGATGCCCGCATCACGATGCCTCCTGGCATCAATTTCATCAACCTCTTAATCTGCAAACTCACCAACAGCGCATTCACCCGTCCAGCAGGCAAACCCGTCTTACGAATAACAACATCGATCGGTGTCCCGCCATCGTCGACGATGACCATAAGCGAGCGTTCCTCAGCCGTCAATACCGGCATCGGCTTCTTCTCCTCCCCAGACTCCATCTTTTTTACAGGCTTGCGTATTTCGGTTGAGATACGCGCACTCCTGCCAACAAAGAGATCTTGAACCTCGTCGATGACCTCCTCTGGCGACGTCACCAACCTCGCCCCCTCCTTCAACAACTTGTGACCTCCCTGAGATGCAGCCGAATCAATGCGCCCGGGGATCACCATCACCGACCGATTCTGATCCATCCCCTGCCCTGCGGTAATCAGGGTTCCACTGTTGATCGGAGCCTCGACAACCAACACACCCCTTGAAAGTCCGCTGACGATCCGATTCCGCATCGGAAACGTCTGTCGATCTGGCTGACGTCCAAAAGCATACTCCGAAATAACCGCGCCCCCCGAGGTCACAATCTCACGCGCCAGCTTCGTGTTCGACTTCGGATAAAGGCAATCCAGTGCACCACCCAACACCGCAACAGTCTTCCCCTTGGCCTTCAATGTGCCAAGATGCGCCTCTGTATCAATTCCCTCGGCAAGCCCGCTGACGATGGTATAGCCCGCAACGCCAAGCTGATAGGCAAACCGTCGTGCGGTCTCGCGTCCGTAAACCGTCGGATGACGCGTCCCCACAATGGCGATAGACGGCGTATCCAAGGCCGTGACGTCGCCCGCCACATACAGAACGAGCGGCGGATCCGTTATTTCCTTTAATAAGGCTGGATACGTTTCCTCATCCCACGTGATCAGATGTACACCCGTTTTCGACGCCCGCTCCAGCTCTTCCTCAGCCGAGACACGCCTCAAGTCCTGTGTCAACAACATCGCTCGCTCAACGCCAATACCTGGAATAGCCTGGAGTGTCTCCTCCGAAGCCTCAAACACTGCGGCCAACGAACCCAACGCTTCAATAATCTGCTGAGCCGTCACAGAGCCAATGCCCTGAACTCGGTTAAATGCTATTAATGCTTCTCGTTCTGTCACGCTATGTTTTTCCTCCGAAACCCAAGTTCTTGTGTGCCCAAAGGCGCAAAAGAATTTAAGGAAGTATCATATTTTTTTTGAATTGGCAAGGGCGGATAAGAAAATTATATTTCTTTTTTTAAGGTTAGGAATTGACCAAACCGGAAAATGAAGGTAATATAATCACCGTTTTTACCACGAGTAGAGCATTTAAGGAGCAACGTTTCATGGCGAACATTAAGAGTGCAATTAAGCGTGCCAAGCAGGCAACAGTGAGTCACACGCGTAACAAAGCCGGCAAGAGCCGTGTGTTGACCGCACGCAAAAAAGTATTAGCGGCAATTGAGTCTGGCAACAAGGATGAGGCGACGAAAACCTTTTCCGCTTACGCCTCCGTCTTGGACAAGACAGCGAAAAAAGGCATCATTGCCAAAAACAACGCGAGTCGCAAGAAATCACGCATGGCGATTAGCATTGCAAAGCTGGGTTAATTCTGCTTTGTCTTTGATCAAAAGCGAGACCGGTCACCGTACAGTAGTAAGGTGTCCGGTTTTGTTGTTCTATCGAATCAGGCATGAAAACGGTTTCCATACAGGATTTGGGCAAAGAACAGCCCTACGCCGACGTTTTGACTCTTCAAGAGCAGACGCATGTTGCGCGTTGTAATGGAATCGTACCTGACACCTTTTTTCTGCTGGAGCATCGGCGTGTCTATACATTGGGCCGTTCTGCTGAGGCCAACAATATTTTGTACTCGCCGGAGACGCTTCAGGAAACCGGTATTGACCGTGTCGAAACATCACGCGGCGGCGATGTCACCTATCACGGACCTGGGCAGTTAGTCGGCTACCCCATCATTCATCTTGGCGAAGCCAACCTGAAGGTTATCGAGTATGTCACGGCCTTGGAAGAGACGCTCATTCAGGCGCTGGCGTCATTCGGTATTGGAGCCGGCCGCGATCCGCGCAACCGAGGCGTATGGGTCGGGAATAACAAGTTAGCAGCCATTGGCATTCGGGTCGCTCATTCTGTCACTATGCATGGCTTTGCGTTGAACGTCAATACCCAGTTGGCGGACTACTGTGGCATCATTTCCTGCGGCCTCCAGGACGCTGGAGTGACTTCCATGTGCAAATTGCTGGGCAAGCCCGTCAACATGCAGGATATCAAGCAGTCGGTCATCGCGTCCTTCAAACAGGTATTCCAATACGAATAGCCCCTTTATGAAAGCAATTTTTAAATCGCTTCTTGAAGCAGGGGTAGTCATCCTTTTGGTGCCACAACTCTTTGTTTCTCTCTATTTTTTCTGGCCCACAATTCACGGTGCAGATGGATGGGGTATGATGAAATCGCTTGTCATTTTCGGACTGACTCTTTCACGTATAGCAAGTCCTATTCTCTACATTCTGTATCTTGTCATCACGTCCATCAATCGCGAGAAGCGCCGAAGCCTCTGGTCTTTCCTGATTTGTACCCTCGTCGGCTATGCCTCTGTCATCGTCTGGAACATCTTCGTTTACAAAAGTTTTTCATACGCGTGGGCCCTACTCCCAGTGATCCTCTGTAGCTCGGGGGTTGTCGCCTACCAGATTCTGAAAGATAAAGCTCTTATGGCCAATCCCAAGCCTGAACTTTTCCTTGCCAGCTAGGCGTGAAATCCTAAAAATGAGATGTAAAAATCATTGCGGGAGCCGCCAGAGTCTTGTTACACTATCTCCACTGACTTGAATCAGGTCATTGAATTATTTTGGTTAAAACATCTCGTGAAAATAGCAAGCATGCAACTGAAACGAAACTGCAGATATTCTCTTTTAGTCCCCACCAGTATGGGCGCGCGCATTACGCCAGTCAATGGACAACCCGTTCATAGAGGCGGTTTATTTATGATGCAGGCAACCAGTGCGGAAACAAATGTCGCCAGTGTCGCGGCCTATCTCGGATTGCCCGTCAAGGTATTGACGACGTTCGTCAAGGGAAGCCCCATTGCACAGCTTTTGAAGGATGATTTACGTAGCCGGCACATGGACTTTGAAGGTGTTGAAGTGGCACAGGGCGGACCGTGGGGATATCGCCACCAGTTCAATATTGCCGACAGTGGGTTCGGCTCACGCGGACCTCGCGTATGGAATGACCGCGCTGGAGAAGTCGGGCGTACGCTGAATGTTAAGGATTTTGATCTTGATCGTATCTTCGGTCAGGAAGGCGTACAGATTGTTCATCTGTCAGGATTGATTGGCGCGCTCTCGCCAGAGACGAGCACGTTCTGCCTTGAGCTCGCACGGGCAGCCAAGAAGTACGGCACCAAGATTTCGTTCGACCTCAACTACCGTGCCTCTTTTTGGAAGGGTCGCGAAACGGAACTTTCAGCGATCTTCAAGGAAATTGCCAGTGTGTCGGATATTCTGCTCGGAAATGAGGAAGACTTTCAGCTCTGCTTGGGCATTCAGGGACCAGAGGCCGGCGGCAAAGACATCAAAGCGAAGATTGATGGATTCAAGGGCATGATCGAACGGGTCAAAAAAGCATTTCCGAATGCGCAGGTTTACGGTACGACGCTCCGCGAAGTTGAAGATGCCAATAACCATTTGTGGGGAGCCCTTATGTCCGTTGGACAGGAATGGTACACTGTCGAACCTCGCCACATTACGGTGTTGGATCGCATTGGTGGCGGGGATGGTTTTGTAGGCGGCATGCTCTACGCTATTCTTAAAGAATGGGAACCCGAAAAATGGATTCAGTTCGGCTGGGCCAGCGGCGCACTAGCAACAACGATGCTGGTAGATTACGCATTGCCTGCTGATGAAGATCAAGTGTGGAGCATCTGGAAGGGCAATGCCCGCGTCCAGCGTTAATGATTGATTGACAGTTTTAAGGAGATTTATGACGTTACATGGCACATTCACTGCATTGGTCACGCCCTTCAATACCGATGGGAGCGTTGACTATGGCGCACTGCGCGAACTGGTCAACTGGCAGATCGCCAGCGGCGTTGAAGGTATCGTTCCTGTCGGCACAACCGGTGAGTCGCCTACGCTCGATATGGAAGAACATCTCAAGGTGATCGCGGTCACCCTTGATACGGCTGCGAAGAGGGCGATTATCATTGCAGGAACAGGGGCCAATTCCACCTCTGAAGCATTGGAGCTCACACGCGAAGCCAAACAAATGGGTGCGGATGCAACCTTGCAGGTCACTCCCTACTACAACAAGCCCAACGCAGAAGGCATGTTCCGCCATTTTTCGGCTGTTGCTGATCTAGGATTACCTGTCGTGCTCTACAATGTACCAGGCCGAGCAGGCAAGGAGATCCCACTGGAAACCGTCGTGCGCCTTGCGAGTAACCCCATGGTCGTCGCCATCAAGGAAGCGGCTGGGAATGTCGACCGCGTTAGTGCCATTCTTAACGCATGTGAATTGACCGTGTTGTCTGGGGATGACAGCCTGACGCTTCCGATGATCAGCGTGGGTGCATCGGGCATCATCAGCGTGGCCTCCAACGTCATACCAGCTGAGGTGGCCAACATGGTACGTCTGGCGCGCTTAGATCGGTTCGCGGACGCACGGGAGTTACACCGGTTGTACTATCCGCTCCTCCGGGATCTCTTCCTCGACACCAATCCTATCCCCGTCAAGGCGGCGCTGGCCATGATGGGCCGTATCCAGGCCACCTATCGTCTCCCGCTTTGCGAACCCTCAGAAAAGATTCGCGAGCAATTACACAAGACCCTGTCATCCCTTAATCTTCTCTAATATGAAAATAGCTATTCTTGGAGCCGGCGGCCGCATGGGACAAAATCTATTGCGCTGTTCACAGAAAATCAAAGGGTGCGACATTGTCGCTGCGGTTGAAAGTCCAGACTTTCCTGGACTCGGAAAACCCGTAAAAGATTTTCCTGCAGAACTCATTTACACATCGGAATGGCCCAAACAGGCAGAAGTTGTCATTGACTTCACGTTTCATTCCTGTGTTGCCTCGAACATCAAAAATGCCATTGAAAACAATCAGGCGGTGGTTCTGGGGACGACCGGACTCAGTGAAGCAGAAAAACAAGGCGTTCAGGGTGCCGCGAAACAGATTTCCATTGTATGGGCAGCCAATATGAGCCTGGGTGTCAACCTGCTGCTGGAACTTGTTAAACGTGCCGCAGAAGTGCTCGACACGCGCTACGACATTGAAATTGTTGAGGCCCACCATCGTCTCAAAAAGGATGCGCCCAGCGGAACCGCGCTGATGCTTGCTGAAGCCGCCGCTGCGGGTCGTAACGTTGCCCTGAAGGATGTCGCATGCTATGGTCGCGAAGGCATTGTAGGTGAACGTCCCCAAGGTGAAATCGGCATCCACGCCATACGGGGCGGCGCGATTGTCGGAGACCACACTGTTTCATTGATCGCAGACGAGGAATGCGTTGAAATTTCGCATAAAGCCAACAGCCGTGAGGCCTTTGCCACGGGCGCGCTGCGTGCCGCACTCTGGCTTGCCAATCGTAAGCCTGGCATTTATACCATGCGTGACGTGCTTGGCTTTACAGCATAAATAGAGTCATCTTCGAGTGATTGATTATGGGCGATGTCACCGTCATCCTTTCGCTGGGGAGCAACATCGAACCTCGTAACGCCTTCATTGAAAAGGCGCTTCAGTCATTATCCGCCTTGCCCAGCACGCATCACCTCCGTTGTTCCTCTATTCACGAGACCGAGCCTGTTGGCGTACCTGAAAAGGATCGCGAATGCATATTTCTCAATGCGGTCGTCGTGCTCGAAACAAGCTTGCCCCCTCACATCTTTTCAACCACCATTCATGCCATAGAGGAGCGACTCGGCCGCACTCGAACTGGCGTATATGGAGTAGCGCGGACGATTGATATCGACATCATTGCCTTTGGCGACATGATCCTGAACACGCCGGAGTTAATACTTCCACACCCCTGCGCACATCACCGTATGTTTGTACTTCAACCTCTTGCTGAACTTTTGCCCGACTATGTTCTTCCTGGACAACAGCACACCGTAACGCAATTATTGAAGACAATTGCTGCTTCGCCATAAAGAAAGGAACAGGCCTCTCGACCTGTTCCCTGAAAACACTGGCTCGCGATGTGCAGTCTATTCATCATCCGAGAGCGAATAATCAAACACATCCTTTTTCTCTTTACGTTGAGCTTGAGCCTGTTCTTCCTTTGTCAACGGATCATACTTCGTATCTTCCTCTTCCGTAAGCTGACGCACGGCCTCCGATCCGACCGCCATGGCTGGAGCAGTGGACAGCTTCCTTCCAGCTCCAGTCCCATACCCGTATGAAGAGTACCCATACTTTGAACCATACTTTGAGCCATACTTGTACTGGTAATCATACTTGCCAAAGTGCTGATGCCTTCCGAAATCCACATCATTCACAATAACACCAATGACCCGCGCACCAGATTCTGTCAAGTGGCGATGCGCATGCTTCAACAGATTAAAGCGGGTACGTTCTGCGCAGCACATAATCATGACCGAGTCTACGAGCGTTGCCAACGTCATTACATCCCCCACGATTCCAAAAGGTGGCGAGTCGACGATGACACGGTCATAGTGTTCTCTTGCCCACTTGAACAATTCCACAATCGCACCGCTCCCCATCAAAGATGCGGGGCTGATTTCTGAGGACGCCTTCGAACAAATCAAGTCAAGGTTTTCAACGCCTGAAGGGACAGGCAGGGAATCAAAGAGTGCCTGGTTACCCTGTACGAGTGTATGTGGCAGACTCTTAAAGTCAGCCGGCTTCTTTTCAAAAATACGAGCAATACGCGGACGGCGCATATCGAAGTCGATGAGCAACGTCTTACGTCCGCTCAAGGCGCATGATTCAGCAAGCGAACACGAAGTAATGGTCTTGCCCTCGCCGGGTTGCGTACTCACGCATAACAGCACTTTTGATAATTCGCTATAGCGAGGCGAATCCAAGAGGTTGCGCAGACTTGCCACAGCTTCCGCAAATTGCGAAAATTTATCATTCACAACCATCTGTGCAACCTGTTCACGCTTCTTACGACGAACATGCGGAAGCACAACGAGCGTCTTCATCCTCAGACGCTGCTCAATATCTGAAAGACCGACAATCTTATCTTCCAGATGGTCCACAACCAACACGAACAAGAAACCCAACATCAACCCCAAAAAAGGACCTATCGAAAAAATCATGAGCGGATTGGGTAAAACTGAAGAATTTGACTTATAGGCGGGTTCGACTTGCTTAATAATCGCCGTATTTTCATCAGACGCCACGATCGCATCTTGTGTACGTTCACGCAAGGACTGATATTGCTCCTCCGCCACCTTACGATCACGCTCCAATTGCTCCAAGCGCATTTTCGATGAAACAAGTTTGAGTTCCAAATCAGAAATCGTTTTCATCAGTTCGACTTTGCGTGGGGCAAGCCGGGCCAACTGACGTTGCAGCAAATCGAGATTGGCTTTTGATGTCTCTAACGCACGAAATACGACATCAGCAAACTGCTGTTTGAATATTTCAACCTCTCGTTCCTTCACCTTCACCTCAGGATGGTTTGCTGTAAAACGGGCCAATAGCGAGTTTTTCTCAGCTAACGTCTTTTGAAGCGTCTGATAAGAAAGACCAATTTCCAGAGAACGTGGAATGGACTCTGGCAATGTGCCAAACTTTTCAGGGTCGCCCTGGATGGTTTCCAAGGTCTTCTTAAGTTCCGTCGCCGTCATCACCTTGCTTTCAATCTCAATAACGTCAGATGTAATCTTGGTCAACGCACCTTCGGCCATGCTTATCTCGCTTGCCATGAGACCAATCTGATTGGCGGAACGGTAGGCGAGCATTTCCTTGTCTGCGCGTTCAAGATTTCGACGTTGCTGTTCGGTTGTAGAAGACAACCATGCAATGGCTGAATCAGACTCATTCCGATTCTGGTCGGTCGTAAACAACTCGGCAACCTTTGCATACGCATTGGCCAAGTCAGCGGCAAGCTGTGCATCTGTTGAACGAACGGTAACAAAGATCAGTTTGGAACGCCGTTGCAATATCATCTTCGAATCGCCTAACGTACGGCCCAATTCTTCATCTGTAAAGGTTGCGCTGGGATGTTCACTCCGATATTGCGTGACGATTTGAGTAAAAACATCGCGACTTCTAAGACGCGCCACACGCGTATTGAACACTTCATCCATGGTGCCGCCGACATCCATATCCATAATCGCACCATGCTTACCGGTGATGGTCGGCTTCCGAATACTCATCTCAAATCTGCTGGTCGCCTCATAGATGATTGGCGAGACTTTAAAGACCGCAAACGCCGCTAACACACTGACAATCACAAAGACCAAAATGGTAATCCAGCTCTGCGAAGCCACACGTAAAACACGACCAATGGTCAACGAACCCAGAAGCGAATCTTCTTCACCTGGATTGTCAGAACCAGTAGCACCCCCATAGTAATACGCGCCACCCCCACCGCCATACGCACCGCCGCCATACGCAGGTGCTGACACCCCATACATGGGACGATGAGCACCCCCATAATACATCGGACGCGCTTGACCGCCGTAATACATGGGACGGCGACGTTCCATTGATCCCGATCCTTGAGTCTCTTCGCGTTCCTCGCTCATCTTCTTTCCCTCTCACTAAGCATGTTTCACCCTTTGGGGCGGGAGCAAACCAGGTAACACCGCTAATACACAAAACCAGCTCATAAAAACAGCCGGCGACTGAAATGGGCTGGAAAACCACCCCTCTATTAATAACATCACGAGCACCACCGCGCTGGGCACAATATGGGCATCAAACATCACAAAAATATCCCATGCCGTATGGTGACTGCTGCGCGTACCAAAAATTTTACGCAACCTTACAAACAACGGAATGACTATCGTAATAATCATTGCGCCCAATACGCCTGTCCCAATAACACCCCATTCACACAGGAACTGGAAGCCATCGTTCCATACCAATTGTTTATCGCTTTTCATCAACTTCCAGTCGCGATCTTCAATGACTGTACCTAAATACTGTGAAAACCCATCGACCCCCACACCTGTCCACGGCGCCTCTTCCCAAATCTTTACAGCCGCATTTGTTCGGAAAATACGACTGGCCGTCATCTTCTCAAAAGACGATACATCCTGCAGTCCCATTATTTTCGAAAGGATTGGCGATTTCGGGATAAGAAACACGATCGAACCACTCACGAAAACTAACACAGCCAAAATTCCCACCACAAAACGATATCGTTTTCCAACTTGAACGTGCTGGAAAACCAACATAACGATGCGATGGATAATCAGCAACACCCCAACAACCGCATACACAACCATACTGACCGCAGAGGAGAATTGTAGAAATCCAACCAGGTTTCCCGCAAACGCAAAAATCCACCAAAGAGCCGTCTTCGCTGACGAAAACCTCGAAGTCGAAGAGCCTAGATCCAGTCCCAACGAAATCAGGAACCAAAAAACAAAGAACGTGCCTGGATTGCATGCGCACGGATGAGCTGCCCATGTGGCATACGGCTCAACCCCCGTATGGCTTTGAAAAACAGCATAAGCCGCAATCATTCCACTGATAATTGACGCCGTATCTAAAAAGAAACGCTTTCCGCCCTTACCGAGCCCATTTCGAACGACAATCACGCCAGCGAACACCGATACAACCAATGAAAGCCCAGCGAGTGTCGGCAAGGGCTTAACACTATATGGAATCCATTCAATGGGAGGCAGACTGTACTTCCAAACGTCCGCATCAGGCAAATAGACCAGACTGCATCCGCTATTCATCCATTGTATTCCTAAAATAATAATAAGAACAAGACCAACGTATGTAAATGCATCGCCTTCCAAAGAACGATAAACACGTTTTCGAGCATCTGTGATAGACTCTTCCTTGAAAACCGTTGGCAACAAAACGAGCGACTCCACAACAAAGAGTGACAGCCAAAGCAAATAGACGGAGCCTGTTGCCTCAGTCCTGAAAATGCTTAGACTAACCGCACCAAACAAAACAACTAACTGAAAAGCCAACCAATATTTCGTCAATAACTTCTGCATCATGCCCAACTAACCTTTTTACAACAAAATGCCCACGCTCGTGTTTTTCGCGTGGGCAAAATCATGTTCACCTTCCAGTACCTTTTCTGGCTTAATAGCGGAACATACAGCCCAGGGAAAGACGATAACGACTCCACGTGTCATCCTCCAACTCAGATGTCTGGAACGTATATTCCGCAGATGCGTAAACATTCGCATACTTGATGAACCAATACGCTACGCGATAACGTGCTGTGTATTGATCCGAAACGTAGTTCTGACCTGAAGTGGTTTTATCGGACATCATTTCGTTGTTCTCACGACGATAGACAATGTCAGCGGTCATATCCACGCGCTCGGTTGGCTTGTAACTGACACCTCCCGAGAGCGACCAAACATTTTTCGCCTGACCCCGAGTGCTTTCGCTCGGTTGATAATAATTGGCCGTCGCCACAGTCAATGCCCAACGATCACTCATCATCCAGTTGATATTGGCGTTCAAAGCCGGACTGGTCGTTGTATCAGAATCAGTCATGTAAACATTCGCGCCCCCCAGAATTCGATATCTCAACCGTTCAGTGAACCGAGACCCGAAACCAGTCATCAATGTATATCCATCGCTATCATTGCTTTCGCCGGCAACCTCGCCCTCCGACATATAACGCTGGAAAGATCCATTCAGGATATATCCTGTCTTCGGAGTCACAGCAAACTCCGTTTCAGCACCAATCTGCGCTGAGCTCCACCCATATAATGGACTCGAATATGCGGCTTGCGTTTTATTGTCAAACTTGTTCTCCGTGTACATGGCATTCAGTCCAACTGCCCAACGTTCACTGATTTCGTAAGCAAGCAGCGCGTCAACATCAAACTGACGCCGGTTACGCCATACACCGCTACCCCCCGACAACTGCGAATCGTTCTGATTACTGAAATCATACTTCTCTCCCATCCGGAATTTCCAGCCCTTCAACGACTCCACATAAAATTGAAGACTTTCTCCATAACGGCTTGCGTTTAAGATGTCGTATTTTTGATACAGGTCATACGCATACCATCCATTACCGACAATACCCCAGTCTGTTCCCGTATATTGGGCATCCAACCCCGGGCTCACACGATAGACCATGTCTGCTTGGGCATCGTCATTCAAACGGATATTCGAGTCATACGATGCATCGATGCTGATATAAGGAGATACCTTGAAATTACCAAAACGCAAGCCATCCGATTTTTGCGCCAGCAGACCCATTGGCAACACCGCCGCCACCATGAGAAGTATTGCTTTAAATGTCTTTGTTGATGTACTCATTTTTAAACCCTCTTAAAAAAAAAGTTCTGATTGCCGTATTGTTAGAAGTTTGTATCCTTCTATAACCTGTCGCCCTGATTCGGATAGGGACGCGGCACTATTTGATCTCCAGTACCGGGCAATATGCCACCCCCTGCACCGTTTGACCCACCATTGTTTCCTTGAGCCGCATCACTAAACGACCCCGTTAAACCGCCAATATTTCCGAGCAGCCCATCCACAGGCGCATTGGCGGCAGGGCCTGTGTTTCCTGTAGGTTGATTCCCAACAGGGGCTGGGGTTGTCACAGGATTAACCACGTCAGCAGCCGTCATCATCGGTTGAAAATTTCCCTGCTGCGCATCAGCAACCCATGTATTCGCCAATGCGCGAGTACTCTCCGGTAGACTGGCCATGAGGGTCGCCTGCAAGCCTGGGGACTCTTGCGGTGTTGTTGCATCTAAGAAAAGCAAGGCTATACACGTGTTACGGACCGCAGAATCTTCCGTTTTACTATTACGTTCAACCGCAATTTTGACCACGTCTGTAGCGATGACCTTATAATCCGCGGGCGTCACCTTATTCAATTGCAGGTTGAAATTCTTTGCCAACGCAGGGACAAGACCTGGCAGATATTCGACAGGCGTTACAGCAATCACTTCCGCAATGACGTTATACCGCCCGTTATTCTCAGCCGAGGTGCCTCCAATGCAGACGACTGAAGCCTTGATGAGTAAAGAAAGCTTTGCTTCCGGGCTCAAAGGCATCCGCGTAATCGCCTTCAGCAGGCGCTGCGTAAATTCAACTTTATCCGCCGGAGAAATTTGTTTCATAAGCTCTTTGGCGAAATTCGGATTCTTGGCAGCAGCCCCTATTCTGTTGAGCCACTGGGCACGCGTCAAGACCCTCGCAGCAGGAGCCTGCTTCCCCGTTTCCGCACCCTTCGTTCCAGTCACTTGAGGAGTACCAACGGCAGCCGATGCTACCATACTTGTTGCACAAATTAGCGCAACAAAACAAACAACATAAAATTGCGAACGCTTTGCATTCATAACGCCTGCTCCTTTACTCACTATTAATACCATGTATCCGGAACCCAGAGAACATCACCAGATTTCAACTGAATATCCAGTTCAGTTCGGCCCCCTTTGCCAATTTCAACAACATCAATAAAATAACGTGTGATCTTACCGTCTTTCTCCCGCCGTGACACACGAATTCGTGTCTTATCCGCCATGGGCGTCGGATTACCTGCCGCCATCAGGGCGCGCGTTACGGTCAAGTCCCGTGTCGGAGGCATATTCACGGGGCCTGGCCGTTGCACAGAACCCATCACCAACACCGAACCCCAAGGCGACTTCATGCCCATGGCTTCATTATAAACAAAACCCACTGACACCTGAGGTTCAATAAAATACTTGGCATATGCCGCCTTAATCTTCTCCTGCAATGCGGCCACAGTCAAACCGCCGCATTTGACCGTCCCAATCATCGGCATCACAATTTCGCCATTCAAATCCACTTCTTTCTGACTCTCTTCAACCGTCATCGCGCCAGAAGCTGTTACGCCGATACGTAAATACAAACCAGAAACAATCGTTGGGTCCCCATTATCTGAATAGACAGGAGGAACCCCATCAGGTTCTTGTCCACGTGCAAATGTATCCCAGAAAGCTGTACACCCGCACAAAAGCTGCAAGCTACCTGCCATCAAAACAAACAAGCCAACCGACACCATTCGAACAGACGAAAACACGTTGCATTTTTTATGAAACACTTCTCCCAATGAAATCATGGTTAAAATATACCATGTAAACCCGCGTTCCTGCAAGTGCAAACAATAATAATTCCGTCAATTGACAAACTAAGTTAGACCCTCCGTATTCGGAAAGGTCTAACTTACT
>JBAXOG010000092.1:0-18938 GCA_037133395.1 bacterium
GTTTTATATCTTAACAAAGCCGTTTTACTGTCCAGCATTTGGGGAGGGCCTCAATAACCGTCTCCTTTTGTGACAAACAACTACTCGCGTAACTTTAATCAAAGGCTGACTTATTGATTATTCTTTAAGACCACTAATAGCAACTCCATTCTTTTGAAGAAGCTTTATTGATTCTTTATGACCTCTCTCACCTGCTTTCTTCAAATAACCAAGCCCTTGCTGCTGTGTCTCATTTTGCCCCAACAGCATCTTGCCAAGCATATACATCGCTTCCATATGTCCGGCGTCCGCTGCTTTCGTATAAAAGTCAACTCCCTTGCCCTTGTCTTTTGCGGATGAAAAAATGCCTTCGTCGCAATAATATTTGCCAAGCATGAAACTTGCGTCATGTTGGTTTAAGTCTGAGGCTTCTATCCACAGAGCGATTGCTTTATCCACGTCTTTTCCAGAGTTGAATAATCCCCGCCCGTAAAATCTATATTTTCCCAAAAGAAACATTGCATCGGCATTTTTTTGCTCAATAGCCTTTCCCCAGAGTTCTAAGGCTTTCTCTGTGTTTTCTTTAACTCCTATTCCTTCGAAATATAACTCGCCAAGTTTCGCTTGTGCATTTGCATATCCGCTCTGGACGGATTTGTTTAGCCATTCAACAACACTTTTAATATCTCTTTCTTTTTCATGCATCAAAAGAAGTTGAACGGCTAAATCATATTGTGCATTTGGGTATCCACTTTCTGCGGATTTCGTTAACCATTCATTAGCCTTCATTTCGTCTTTTTTAATTCCAGAACCCTTTCGAATACATTCGCCAAGCATATATTGTGCTTTCGAATCTCCACTAAAAGCTGGTGTCCAACAAAGTGCAATTTCTTTTAAAAAAACGATCTTTTTCGTGGAATCTTCATATTCTGACTGAGAAGCAATTTCATAGTACTTATACGCATCTGTTAAGTTTCTATCTACTCCGTTATTCCCTTTTTCAAAACGAACCCCGAGGGCATAAGCACTTGGAGCATATTTAGCTTCCGCAGATGATATATAGGCGTTTACTGCCAGTTTGGTGTCTTTGTTAACTCCATCGCCATTTTCATAACAAAGAGCAACTCTATAGAGAGCTTCCCCGTTCCCTTGTTTACCGGATTTTTCAAACCATGAAAACGCACTTACTAGATTAGTTTTAATTCCGTCACCCTCCCAATAACATTTCCCTAGTTCTAGTTGTGCCTTCGCGTTGTTTTCCTCAATCGCGGGATTCCAGACCGCGGCAATTCGAGAAATCTTTTTAATGGAATCAGTCGCCTCAATGATACCATGCTCCTGCGATTGTTTGAAATAGCTCATCGCGGTAGTTAGATTCTGGTTTGTTCCGATGCCAGACTCATAACATTGCCCTAATCTGAACTGGGCATACGCTAAGCCTTTTTCGCTCATTTCTTGATACGTTTTTACTGCAGCTTGAATATCTTGTGGAATTATTAGGCCAAAATACTTAAAATCAGCAACACGTGCAGCACCTGAATAATTCCCTTGTTCTTCAGACAATTTAAACCATTTCAATGCTTCTTCAGAGGATACAGGAACACCATCACCACTCATAAAGCAGAGACCAACATCGTGTTGAGCTTGAGCATCTTTCTTTTCATTTGCCAAAGCCCAGTGCTTGCCTATGTTTTCTAATCGTTTGGTGCCTGCTCTCCCGTCCTCAATAGTTTTTTTGATTATGATGCATTCCCATGATGTTTCAAGAGATGCTTTATAACAGGATAAAGCTTTTGTATAGTCAGTGGCTACACCGTTTCCATATTCATAAAACTCCCCCATACAGTATAGCGCGGGGCAATATCCTTTCTCTGCTGCCTTTTTAATATTCGGAAATGCAATAGCAAAGTCCTGTTTTACCCCTAATCCGTTTCGATAACAAACCCCTAGTTTAAACAAGGCGCTTGGAATTTCTTTTGTCACTGCCTTGGTGAGATATTTAACGGCCTTTAAATAATCAGCCTCGATTATTGTTCCGTCAAAATAACAATCCCCGAGCATGCTATATGCCATTTCAGAGTTTTGATCGGCTGCCAATTCGTAATATTTTAGCCCTCTTGCAATATCTTTTTCGATTCCCTTGCCATTGATAATCCATTCCCCTGCAAGAATCTGTGCCTCGATAACACCTTGATCCGCGGCTTTCATCAACCATCCCAACGCTGTTTTGTCATCCTGTTTGACCCCATTGCCACTTATATAGCATTTGGCTAAGCGTAATTGATCATCTCTCTTTCCAGAATGTGCTCCGCTCCAACAACTGGACACCTCTGCAATCCGCTGCGCATTCTGCTTTGCGATGGTATATGTTTCGTTTTCCAAATCATCGTTTTTGCGAGAAGATAAGTGCAAAACACTTAAGCAACTATTCCATCCAGTTTTCACTCTTTGTGCAAAGGAAGAACCCTTCTTTTTATCTTCCGTTGCTTTCAGATACCATTGATAAGCCGTTGCCATATCTTGATCAACACCAATTGCTTTCTCACAGCATTCACCCATCAATATTCTTGCATCTTGGTTTCCAAGTTCAGCAACTTCTCTGATGATTTTAATTGCGTCCTGCTCATTTTTGGTCACGCCTTGCCCCTTTAGTAACATGGATCCCTGCATATACTTTGCAGGAACATGCCCACGCTCCGCCGAAGTCTTCATGAAATAGTAACCCCTTGGTTCATCTGATTTTGTCTTCACCAAATAGAGGCCACGATTATATATTGCTTCTTTCGAAACGCCATCACTTGAGTTTTCATACGACAGCCAAGCTGTTCCCGCAATACACACCATAATGCAAACCGTCCAGCCCAAACTTGGTGACAGACTATCGATTGTATTTTGATAAGTTTTAGCAGGTTTCTCAGCCTTTATAAAATCATTCCACTTCATAATGCGTAACGAATAATATAGCCTAATAATGAACCAAGCAATAACACCAACAACACTGTAGATAATCCAGTTAAAGTCATTGTTTGAAACGGCAAAATTACTTACATTCTTAGGACCTATTGTATAACCAATTACTAAACCAGCGACAACCAATAATTGACGGCCTTCTACAAATTTGTACATTAAGTCAAACTTGAAAATATACTGCATGAGGAGCAATATAAAAAAGCCGGCTACTCCATAGATGATATCTACTGGTTTTGTTGGATATCCTCTTGCAAAATAAAGTACAAGCGTAGAGAAATATCCTAAAAACATGGGAATCGCGACTGCCTGATATATTTTCTGCCCCATTCGCTTGGCATTATTTACATATTCTGTGTTTTTATGATCAATGATGGAAGCCTTCAGATAACTCTGGGACGCATGGTGTAAGTCTTTTTCCTCTTCGTACTTTTGCGCTTCAGCCGCCGTAAGAGTTGAGAAATCCGCCAAAACACCATTCCCGTATTCATCGATTCGCTCCGTTGTCGGATTAATCCATTCCGTATACTGTTTACCTTTAAAGGTATAATCGAGTTTTACAGCGCATGTGTATTTGATAAATTCTATTCTTTGCTCATTTACATGCGTGTTATCGAGATGCTGTATTTCGTTCTGTGTATTTACCCAAAGATTCTCTAATTCCCTTGCAAAATGACAATTGGTTAGTTCTGGCAAAACCTTAAAAAGAGGCATCAATGGATATGCTTTGGAAAATAGTTCCATCGCCTCCAACCTGTCTAATGAAATAAATTTTTCCTCAAAAACTGGAGCATTTTCATTTCCCCAAGTCTCGCTAATTTTTCTCGTGCTTTGCTTTTGAACCATGAAATAGATATATTCGAATGTGCCATACCCATCACATTTTGAGCACTTAACCTGCCCAGTGCTATTACACGTGGGACATGCTATCTTCCCAGTAGCACCACACTCCGAACAATTTTTTTGCCGAGGCTCCGCATGATAACCCTTTCCATCACATGACTGACAACTTCTATCAACCATCTTCTGTTCAATTATTCTTCCTGACCCTCCACACTTTATGCATACCTTTTCTATTCTGTTACTCCCACTGTAACTAGATATCTTTCCTCTAGAGCATCCAGATACAGGACAACTACTTTCCACGGGTTCTTGTTGTTTTATTCGACCTTTCCCGCCACAACTCTGACACGGGATTTTTTCAGTGTATTTAATTTGCCCGCTTCCGCCACATTTTGAACAATTTAGCTGCCCAGATCCACTACATTTTGAACACGAAACCTTCCCGTCCCCTTGGCAGGTGCCACATGTGCGCTCAAAACAAGTATCGTTTAGGGGAACTTCCATGTCAGATGTGAAATCATCCGAGCAAACCCCCATAATATCGATTCTGTCAATGCTACGAGGGTTTGACGATGCCTGTCCATGTTTCCCCGTTTCTCGTTCTTCAAAATAACGTGTCGCTATGTGCGTAGTCATACGCAATTGATACAAATAATATTGCGTCGCAGAACAGGAAGTAATATGCTCCCCTAAATTTTCTATTGGCGGATATGGAAGCGCGTTTGACCATTTACTAATTAATTCCTTGTAGCTCTTAATAGTTGATTCATTATTAATAGGTTGTACTTGAAATTCAGTATCGTTACTCATGTCGCTTTCCTTTTCTGGTGGACTTTCGTACTTTCCAGTTTTTTTTCGATATATCCGTTTTATACCCTTGCTGTTTTTCAGGAGCCACACCCAATCAGGGCAATAAAAAAGGCGCGGACTCCAGTCCGTGCCTCCTCGAAGGTACCAGCAAGCACCCGTAACGAAGCACGAGAGCTGGAGGCGCGCCAAACGGCGCACCTCCGAGCATCTCGCTTCGTTACAATCAAAAACTTGCTGGTTTTTCGAGGAAGCTAAATGCGCGTAAGCGCAAAATCAATATGTTCGGGAGTCGTCCCCGCGATGAAAAAGATCAAACTCCGTTTTCCCAAACGAAATATAAGAGTAGCTTACGCCCTTTGCAGGCAAAGCTCAAGAGGGAAAAGAGAAGAAATGCGCGAATGCGCGAATGCGTGAGTTGGAAAATAGTGGAATACTGGAATGGTGGAATCTTGGAATAATGGGAGAAAGCCTTCGGAAATGGAACAAACGCGCGAGCGCGTGACCCTTGATCGCCGGCACCTGTTCAGCAGAATAGCTCGGCTCCAAGAAAGACACCCAGTAGCAGGGTAGTCAGTCGTTCCCGCGATGGAAACGAAATAAGAATTTCAGACTATAACCCGCAGCACTTCTTGAATTTCTTGCCGCTTCCACACGGGCAGGGATCATTGCGGCCGGCATGAGGCTGGGCCGGGGCGGCAGGCTTGGACATCTTTCCCGTGAAATCGGCATGCTCGAGCGATGGCGATCTAAAGGTGAAAACGGTCTTGCCATCGTAATTGGACACGGCGAAGTCACCGCTCCCGATAACATCCATCCCGATGAGTACGTCTATGTCCCCTAAGACGCCCTTCGTAACGCGCAATCCGGAAAGTCCGACTTTGTTTGGAAGACCGAAATCTACAATGTAAACCTCTGTCAGAGGTGACTCGCCTTGAGCATGGTGGACGGTGACAAAATCGATAGGAGTGAGCCTCAGCGTATCCACGACCTTCTGTGTAATGACAGAACCTGTCGCGCCCGTATCCCAAAGCCCCTTGAAATCAGTAAAGTGAGGTATCCCAGCGGGATTGTGCGCAGAAACAGAGATCGCGCTTTTAAGGTTACGTGCCAGCCCTTTCGCTGCGATCGTGAAAGACCGTGCCCTCATGAGAACGCCACCCTCGAATGGAATACTATCTTCTGCTCCTTAGATTCTGGGACGCACTTCTTGACGATGAATGTTCCCATAGGATGCGTCTTTATCGTCTCTCGTAGTGCATCTTCTTCGGAGGCATAGTCGCCAATGACAGCACTGGCCGCTATGGCGATATATCGCCTGTTATAGAGGCGAACCATCTGGTTTCGGTTGGCTTCGTACCACTTGTGGCTTTTTATCAAGTCATTTTTCATAGCGACACCTTTCGTCTTAAAGTGTTTTAATATTACCAGAATTGATGGATTGTGTAAACCTGCAAGGAGGAGCTTCTGGAACCGGGGGTACTTCAAGATGCATAATGGAATTCCTCCAAAAAAAATGCAACCAAGAAGAGTAGAAACTCTTATCAGTCGCAAGCAACTGTCTCGGTCGCGGTGTTTAATATCGCCGATTCTGCCCGATAAGTCAAGGCAGAACAGACAGGCAGAATACGACAGCAGAACGGACAGAGACTAAAAGAGGAAAGAGAATCAATGCGCGAATGCGTGAGTGGGAAGCACAGACAGAGACCTCGGCGTAGGAGATGCTGTCCAGAGGACACAGGGGTTGAGTCGGCTCGGCTCTAATGAGGCGGGACGCCTCATCCACCTTGAGCATCGCATGCCCAGAGGAAAGCATCAGGCTAGGCGCTTCGCAAGGCAAGGTGACACTTCAACGTTAATGAATCTGCGGGCGAGAAGCTTTCGGATTATACGAGCTCTTCAAACAAGAGATGACGAGAAGCTTTTTTGTTGAAGGTCAGGACGCTAGAACATCCTTTATTCCGAGCAACATGCCCAATGAGAAGGTCAGACAAGTCACCTTTACTCGTCTGCGCAGTCTCCAGCCACTCGCGCAAGATAGAAACAGATTCAAATTCAAGGACTCTCAATGCGAGCAGTCTCTTCAGAGCTTCAATAATCTCAGCAGGCTTATAGTCGTATACGGAATCCAGGACCCACAGCGTCTCCAACACAACCAAGAGAGAGACAAAAAAGCGTTCGTTCTTCTTTTCTGCAGTCTTGAAAAGCCGATAAACGAGTTGCGCCTGGCGCGGTTCATCTGCGACAAGGAACCGGACGAGGATATTAGTATCCAAAGCCTTCATGACTGAAAGGCCTTTCTTGTGCGTTGCCGGATACCCTCGTTCATGGCGTCTACAGTTACAGGAGATTGTTGCTTTCTCTTGAGACAGCCATACACGTCCTCCACCTTTTGGGACAATGGGCGCAGTACCGCTTCTTGGTCATTCAGCGTAAAGATCACCGTGCTGCCCATTTCCAAATGGAAGAGATCTCGAATGGGTTTCGGCAACGTCAACTGTCCCTTGCTTGTCATTGTAGCTGTCAGCATCACAATCCTTCCTTTCCTTAAATTCCTTACTTTTTATTTTTCCTTACATAATACCGCATGTTTCCTCCTCTGTCAACAAAGCAAATATCGCTCAACGCTAAAGTGAAACTTCTTAAACTTAAAAGTTAAGAGTTAAACGTTAGGTATTCAGCCTCGCTTTGTCCGGTAGCGAATTCCACGTTCCTTAACGCTGAAACCTATTTGCTTAGGTGGGGGCTCTGGCAGCGGCGACTCCGGCGGATTGATGATGTCCAAGAATCGGCCCAGGATATCCACGATCGCCATGTCATGGGTGTCGAGACGCGCCTTGACCTCCGACTCAAGTTTGGCCAGCTTGCGAGCGAGTTCCCTCGTGTCATTCAGCAGGGACCGCATCGCCACAAATGCCCGCACCACGAACACGCTCATCTGAACAGCCTGCGGACTGTTCAAGACTGTCGCTGCCATGATCGCGCCGTGCTCGGTGAAGGCGAAAGGCCTGTATTTGATGGATCGATAACGCGGGGAACTGGTCACAATTTGTGACCACATTTCTCTAACCTCTTGCGGCGTAAGCTGAAACATAAAATCAGACGGGAACTTATCGATGTTCCGCTTAACCGCCTGGTTCAACGCTTTGGTGGCCACACCGTAGATTTGCGCCAAGTCGGAATCCAAAATAACCTTCTGTCCACGGACGGTTACAATATGTCCGCCTATGCCTTCGACCGCATAACTCAGTTGCTCGTTGCTCATGATGCTATCTCCTTAACGACCCAATAATAAATGACCCTATACATTTTTTAAACAGGATCGGATAAAAGAATACGCACTTTGCAGGCAAAGCTCAAGGGGAAAATGGCATTTCGCGTTGGACGTTAAGCGTTATCCAGATTCTTCGGGCAGACGGGATAGCAGCGACCGCAGGCGATGCAGTTATAGCGATCAGCCTCATGCTCGGCACGCCGCCGGAGCTGCGAGAGCCCCAGTATCCGCATGGCGATGATTAGCCCGAAGAGGCCGCCAGCAACGGCACTGCCCAGTCGGAAATTTTCTGTTACTTTTTCGGCCTGCACGTCAATATCTTCTCGCGTATGGCCTTGTTTCTTAGAGGCTTCAATTTCAGGATAGAGCGCCTCGGTCGCTGGCGTACTGACCTGCAGTGCATTGCGCGTTTTGACAACTGGATGCGCTGAAGCGAGCAGAGAGCCACCCACCATCCAGCCTGCGGACGAAAACGCAACCACCACGAACGGCGTAATGAACATCAATTTCACAAACCGATGAAACAAGCGTGCGCGTGTGGTTTCATTGGGAAACTCACGTGGGATCTCCACTGCGTCTACAGGACAAACCCCAACGCACAACCGACAGTTGATACAGGTCTCCGTTGTAATTTTGACAGGCTTCCATGCCAGGCGCGAACACCATTCCAGCAAGACGCTGTACGGACAAAAATAGCGGCAATACGGACGCGCAATCATCATGCCCAACAACAGCACCGCCATCCCCACCAATAACAAGGGCAACGGCGCGCTTCTCCGGAAGAGACCCACAAAGGGATCCATGCGACAAATTAAAAAACCCGCGCCGTTCAATGTATAAACCACACCCAAAAATAAAACGATCAACGGGACCAGACGCAACACCGCATTCCATGCACGCGGAACGCGTTGGGGGCGAATAATAAAGAGGTCCTGCAAGGCACCCAGCGGACAGACCGCTGCACAAAAGACGCGCCCAAAGACGAGCGAAAAAATAAGTGGCAATGCAAAAAACGCCGCAATCCCCCAAGCCAAGCCGCCTCCATGCCAGGCCGCAACCGCCACATTCTGAATCGTGCCAATCGGACAAAAACAACCCTGCCGAATAAACCCAAACCACACCAAACAAAGAATGGAAAAAGCTACTATCCAGCGACGCGAGCGCACGCGATGCACAAGCCATGTCGCAACACCCAGAGCGATCAGCAAAATCGCAACATCCATCCATTCCGAAACAACGGCGATTACTGGCGGATGAAAAGCTTTAGGAACAACATGCCCCGTATCAAACTGTGGCTGCGGAAAGCGCGATTCTGCGCGCGCGGTCAAAGCAACTAACACACTGCTAACTGCTAACTGCCAACTGCCCTCCCCCCCCCTCATAGCTTTTCCTTCAACAGATAGGGCGAATGCTCGGACACACGCACGAAGGCCTGTGCAGGACAGGCTTCAGCGATGCGACAGGTATTACAATTCTTACAGCGGTCATGTCGGACTTGCAAGTAGAGAGAGCCGTTACCAAAATTCGCACAGCTTTTCACGCAAAGTCCGCATCCTGTGCACAGCGGTTCCTTTATTGTATATTCGAAATACGGCGTTTCAATAAATTTTCGACCAATTGCACCTGTGGGACAAATCTGATTTTCTGCAGCTTCATCGAGGCGAGAAGCATCTGGCTTGAAGTAACCAAAGCAGAGCTTACAATAGCCACACATGACGTAGCCATGCGTACATTTAACAGCAGAGGGTTGAAGGACGCATTCGGTTTCACACTTGCCACACTGAATGCACTTGCGTGGATCAAGCTGCCAGACTTGGCGACCGCTACGATTGACTCCGGAGGCACGATAGACAAGGGCGGCAACGACAGACCCCGTTCCCGCACGAAACAACCAAGACAACACATTTCGCCGCGTTGTTTTACTCTCGTTCCCAGCCATATCATCCCCCCAGATGATGATTTAAACTGCTGCGGCAACGATTCGATTCTTCTCGTTTAACCGAACAGCTTTCGGCTGATGGGCTCGTTGCTCAGCTTCTGTGAGCTGGCACCAGACCATCACAATCAATCGATCGCCAACAGATCCTAGGTGCGCCGTAGCGCCATTCAGGCAACACACGCCACTGCCGCGCGGCCCGGTAATGGCATAGGTTTCAAACCGGTTGCCATTTTCTAAATCCGCTACGAGCAATTTTTCGTAGTGCAAAATGCCCACGGCATCCATCAGATCCTCATCCAGCGTCAGGCTACCTTCGTATTCCTTGTTTGCCTCTGTCACGCGGATCTGATGCAACTTTGCTTTAAGTACTGTACACGTCATAACGATTCATTCTCTTGGTTCCAGTGCAGGTTATTCTCCTGAACAACTGGCTCGCACGTTATCAGCCGTAATTTTAATCGTCTTGCACTCTTTTTTGCCAGGTGCCTCATACATGATTTCCATCATGAATGCTTCCATGACTGCGCGCAACCCACGTGCGCCAGCCTTGCGTTTCATCGCAAACCGCGCCATCTCTCGCAAAGCCTCGGGCTCAAAGGTCAGCTCGGCCCCTTCCATCGCCAATAATTTCTGATACTGGCGGACGAGGCAATTCTTCGGCTCCGTCAACACACGAACCAAATCGTCCTCGGTCATCTCCGACATGGAGGCCAGCACAGGGATACGTCCGGTAAATTCGGGGATCAGGCCAAAGCGAATCAAATCTTCAGGCTGGACCTCTAGCGGAACTGACACATCCTTCGCCGCGCCATAGAGAGCCGCGTGTTCTTTTACCACTTCCCTATATCCGATACTACGCCGCCCTTGGCGTTGCTTGACAATATTATCAAGCCCCACAAAGGCACCCCCGCAGATAAACAAAATGTTCCGCGTGTTAATCTTCAGATACTCCTGCTGCGGATGCTTACGTCCGCCTTGCGGAGGCACACGTGAAATGGTTCCTTCTAAAATTTTGAGCAGCGCTTGCTGTACGCCTTCACCGGAAACATCACGCGTAATCGAGACATTCTCCGTCTTTCGCGCAATTTTGTCGATTTCGTCAATATAAACAATGCCACGTTCCGCGCGCGCAATATCGCCATCCGCCGCCTGGATCAAATAGAGCAGAATGTTTTCAACGTCCTCGCCGACATACCCAGCCTCCGTCAGCGTGGTCGCGTCAGCAATGGCAAAAGGGACATCCAACATTTTTGCGAGTGTTTTTGCGAAGAGCGTCTTACCGCAACCCGTTGGGCCGATCAACAAAATATTACTCTTTTCAATTTCGACATCCGCAAACTTCGAATCGCTCTTACCCTCTTCCTGCATCAACCTTTTATAATGATTGTGCACGGCAACCGCCAACATCTTCTTGGTACGATGATGGCCAATGATATACTCATCCAGAAAGGCCTTAATGGCGGCCGGAGCAGGCACCGTCAGTTTTGGCAAACGCGCCGCTTGCTTTGCGTTTTTAGGTTTTTGATCTGCCAATAAATGGCTACAAACCTCAACACATTCACCACAAATATTTCCATCAGGCCCTGGAATGATAAGCGGAACTTCCGTCTCATTCCTGCCACAAAAAGAACACACTAAGCCTGCTGGGGGTCGTTTAGCCATCTCTTATTTCTCCACAGGACGCTTGACGAGAACTTCGTCAACCAATCCATAGACTTTTGCTTCGTCAGCAGACATGAAAAAATCACGTTCGGTATCATTCGTGATCGCGGCAACGTCCTTACCCGTATGAAAGGCGAGGATCTCATTAAGACGATCTTTCAACCGCAAGATTTCCTTGGCTGCGATGCTGATATCCGAAGCCTTACCTTCCGCGCCGCCCCAGGGCTGATGAATCATGATACGTGCATTCGGAAGCACAAAACGCTTGCCTTTGCGGCCTGCCGCCAGCAAGACGGCGCCCATACTGGCCGCCTGTCCCACGCAATAGGTTGCAATGTCGCACGTCAGATACTGCATGGTATCATAGATCGCCAAGCCCGCTGTAACGGATCCTCCTGGCGAATTGATATATACCGAGATTTCCTTGGTCGCATCCTGCGACTGCAGGAAGAGCAACTGGGCGATAATCAGATTACTGACCGCATCATCGATACCCGAACCGATGAAGATGATACGATCCTGCAACAAACGTGAGTAGATATCCCACGAACGCTCGCCCCTCCCTGTTTGTTCCACCACGATGGGGACTAACATAGACGCTCTTTCAATATTCATAAGTTCATCCTTTCACGCCGTCTCTCTACTTCAACGTGTCCACCAGCATCTTGATCACCTTTTGATTTCTCACCTGTGCGCGCAAATCATCCATACGCTCATTCTTTTCAACGCGTGCACGCAGCTGGATGGGCGTCAGACGATATTCCCCGGCTGCCTCTTCGAGCCACCGATTGATATCTTCTTCCGTGACCTCGATCTTTTCCTCGTCGCCAATCGCGGCGAGCATGTAGCGTACTCGTATCTGGCGCTTAGCCATGGCCGTCGCGCTTTCAACAATTTCAGACCGGTTCTTTTCTAAGTCTTCTTTGGTGGCGCCACGCTGGCTAGCCTCTTCCGCCATACGACCGAGCGTCTCGTTGATTTCCTGCTCCATCTCAGACTGCGGCAAATCAAAATCTGCTTTCGCCATGAGCTTCTCGAGAATATCGGACTCGAACTTACGCGTAGCCACCTGCTCCGCCTGTACCATCAACCGTTCGCGCGTTATTTCACGGAACTTTTCGATACTTTCAATCTTCATCTGCAGGATAATGTCAGCATCCGACGGAAGCACGCGACACTGAATTTCGGTGACAGCAAGTGTATAGACCGCCGTCTGGTTCTTAAGTGCTTCTGGCTGATGATCCCCCTCAAAAACAAACTCCGTGGTCTTTGTTTCGCCCTTCTTCATACCAATCACGGCGGCGACCAATTGTGGCAGGAATCGGTCATCGCTGACCTGCATCCAGAAAGCCTTGCCATCCGAGATGGATCCTGCCTCTGGGACAAGATCCTTGATGGACTGGCCATTGACCTTACCTTCAAAGTCAACACAGGCAAGGTCATTGCGCTGAACCGCATACCCCTCTTCCGTGGGGCTAAACTTCGCAAATGCTTCGCGAATATGCTGGAGGCGTTCGTCAACCTGCGCATCTGTCACGGCCTCGACCGCAAACTTAACCGAAAGCTTTTTATAAGCAGGGATCTTAACGGTCGGCTCCACGTCCACGACAAACGAAACCATCATCCCCGTTTCAGGCGAAAAACGAATATTCTCAACATTCACCAAGTTGACCTGTTTAATCTTTTCTTGCTCGATCACCTTCTTATACAGCGAACGCAAGAGCCGGGTATTCACCTCTTCGCGAATCTCGGTTGCAAAGTTCTTTTTGATGACCTCTAATGGAGACTTACCCACGCGGAAACCCGGAATACGGCCATTCTTGGCAAAATAGCCCACAACTGCGTCATAATCCTTGCGTGTCTCCTCTGCTTCAGCCTTCACCGTGATTTTGACACGGCACGCATCCATCTCTAATTTATCAATCTTCATTCTTCTAACCCTTTCAAAAAATTGAATTAAACACTATAACAGGAAACGCAACGCCCTTCAATTACGAAGGGCGTAAAGCGTACTCTTTTTTGAACTGTCAAAAATCGCACCGCTTCCGTCTACGAATCTTTGATACCCATCAGGAATTCCGCATTGCTCTTGCTCCCCTTCAGGCGCTTAATCACCATTTCCATGCACTCGACGGGAGGCACGCCATTCAACGCACGACGCAACGTCCAGGTGCGGCTCAGCTCATCTGGGTATAAGAGCAACTCTTCCTTACGGGTACCTGACTTTTCAATGCTAATCGCCGGGAAGACGCGCTTGTCCACCAACTGACGGTCTAAGCAAAGTTCCATGTTGCCCGTACCCTTAAATTCTTCGAAAATCACTTCGTCCATACGACTGCCCGTATCCACAAGCGCAGTCGCAATAATGGTTAGACTCCCGCCATTTTCGATATTCCGCGCAGCGCCGAAGAATCGTTTCGGTTTATGGAGCGCATTAGCATCCACACCCCCTGATAGAATCTTGCCACTGTTCGGCTGGACCGTATTGTAGGCGCGCGCCAAGCGTGTAATACTGTCGAGCAGGATGACGACATCCTTGCCATTTTCCACCTGCCGCTTAGCGACATCAATGACCATTTCAGCGACTTGGACATGACGCTCCGGCGCCTCATCAAAGGTCGAACTAATCACTTGCGCTTTTGTATTGCGCTGCATATCCGTGACTTCCTCCGGGCGCTCGTCAATCAACAAGATGAAGAGTATCGCGTCTGGATGATTTGTGGAAATTGCATTCGCCACCTTCTGCAACAGGACGGTCTTCCCTGTACGTGGAGGCGCAACAATTAGTCCCCGCTGACCAAAGCCAATCGGCGTGAAAATATCCATCACACGCATCGAATTTTCCTCCGCCTTCGTTTCGAGCACAATCCGGCGATCTGGGAAGAGAGGGGTTAGGTTTTCAAAGTAGATGGTTCGCCTTGCTTCAACAGGTGGCTTTCCGTTCATGGTGTCCACACGACCTAAGGCAAAGAAACGTTCCTTTTCCTTTGGATCGCGAACAGGACCTTCAATCACATCGCCCGTACGCAATCCAAAACGACGCACCTGTGACGGCGACACATAGACATCTTCGGGGCATTGCAGGTAATTGTTTTTGGGTGAGCGCAGGAAGCCATAACCATCTGGCAAAATTTCAAGAACACCGCTGGTAATCACGACGCCTCCGCGGCGTAAATAATTGCGGATGACCTCATAAATAACATCGTGCTTGCGCATACACGACAAATCTTCTGGATTTGCATGGGGAATGAGCGTATGTAAATCAGCTATTTCCATCTTTTGCAAGCTGGTCAGGTGTAAATCGGGAAGCTTTTCAAATATTGGCGGTTGATAGACTTCCGGGCCGGAACCCGCCTGAGGGTTTGTCTGTGGAATATGCGCCCCCTGATGTTCATCAGGTGAAGGCTGATGCAAAGCCTGCGGTTGCACGGGAATCGCTTCCTGCGGAGGATGAGGATACACGGGAACCTCTGGCATTACATCATAATCTCCCATGCCTGGGGGCAAATGACCCTGCTTCCCATGACCCCGATTACGGTCATTATGCTGTTTTTGAGGCCGGCGTCCCCGTCCTCCATTTTTATTGGGACCACTATGGTGCTGCCCTTGCCCTCCCTTACTCGGCGCATGTCCCGGATCGCTTCTTCCACGCCGAGGCTCGCGCGATCCAGATGGCTTTGCGACCGGATGATTCACGGTTGGGCGTGCTGTAAAACGGGTCCATTTCACCGGCGGAACATCCGCGCTAGGCGCCGGATGATGACCGCTCACTTCAGAACCTTCTTGCTCTGTGCTCATATTCGGATTTTCTCCATCAAAAGGCGAACCATACGCTCCGCCTCAGAAGCCAGCATTCCTTCGCCAGCATTATTGTTGACCGTCAGATGCGCCCGTGCGGCTTTTTCCGCAATCGGCATTTGTGCATCCAGACGTTGGCGAGCTTGTTCCGCGGAAAGCCCCCTGAACCGCATTAACCGATCAATC
The DNA here is from genome assembly GCA_037133395.1 of bacterium. Lineage (GTDB taxonomy): Bacteria > Verrucomicrobiota > Kiritimatiellia > RFP12 > UBA1067 > CAIZQW01. The sequence continues at coordinate 15,456 of JBAXOG010000092.1, forward strand.
TGTATTTGCCTATCACTCGACACACAGATGACCAGATCCCAATCTTTCTCCCAGCCGACTTCAAACAGCAACGGTATGACTGCTGCCTTGATCGCGCATCCCCCTGGATGCTTTATCCATCTTTGAATCTTTTCACGCACCATCGGATGCATAATGTCATTCAGTGCTTTCAACTCATCTGCATCCTCAAACACTTTCTGACCGAGCAGGGTCCGATCGACACTGCCATCGGGCGCAATCACCTGATCGCCAAACCGCGCCCGGATGGGCTCCACAGCTTCGCCTCCGGATGCCTGCAATGCATGCACAACATCATCCGCATCCAACGTTTCAACCCCTAACTGCTGTAAGTAGGCTGAAAACAAACTTTTACCACAGGCTATCCCGCCTGTTATAGCTACTGATAATGACATCAAGGTAGATGCGTAATTTTCGGAAGGGAACTCATAAAACCGAGGGCCCTTTCAACGCACAAAATGAAGAGATATTGAAAATAGAAACCTCCTGTTTAATAAACGTGAGGCTTCTATTTAATCCGTTATGTTCAGCGCTCTATCCTAACTTAACCGACGCGCATGAAAGATGCAGATTATTGCCCTGCTGCTGGTGTTGCTGCAGGCGGAGCCACAGGCGCAGGAACGACAGGTGTCGAACCCGGAGCCGACAACTTTGTTTCGTTGCCACCGGTACGCACGACACGACCCCCTGGATCAACCAATCGTGCGGTTACAAAAATGAGCAGGTTACGCTTATCAGACTTCTCAGACTTGCTGCGGAATAAGCGCCCGAGATAAGGAATATCACCTAAGAACGGAATCTTATCTTCCATCGTCTTGCGAGCTTCCGTAATCAAGCCACCCATGACCACCGTTGCGCCATTATAAACAAGCAACTGGGTCTCAACCGAGCGCACCGTAAAGAAAGGCTGCTCCATCGGAAGCTCGACATAATCTGTTTTCGGAACACTGATGCCCGCAATAATCTCATAAGTCGTTTTAGGCAACTTCGTTCCATAGTTCTTCCAGACTGGCTCGGATACGACCTGTGGCTTCATGGTGAGATTGATCATCTGGCCTTCTGATGAAACTTCCGGCACGACCTGGAGAATCACGCCCACTTCCCGCATCGTAAAGTTCTGAGGCTCGACGATAGCAATGGGCTCACCTGTGCCACCACTCGATATCCCGCCGCCGCCACCCGAATTACCCTGCTGCGAGATCTGCACGTTAAATTCACTCGGATAGATGTATTCCGTCACAACCTTCATGATCGCTTCTTGCCCCGACTTGGTGGTCACTTTCGGAGCCGAAAGCACATCTGTGTCCGAACGCTGACACAGCATGTGAAGGATCATCGAGATGTCCGCTCCACCGATAAACGCATTCAACTTCATGAACTGGTCATTTATAGGGGCGCCTCCTTGCCCGATAATCGCATTATTTGCGCTATTCAAATAACGGTTACCCGTTGAATAACCTGTAGGAGTTCCATCGATCGCATTCACACCCATTGTATGACCGGAGACAGGTACGGCCCCATATTGTCCCGCTTTATAGAACGGATCCGTTATTGCTCCAGGTTGTGTATAGGGGGCATATCCCATCTGTGGAGAGCCATCTGGATTGAGGATCTGCAAGCCCCCTGGGGTCAGGAGCGGTACTAGGGTATTGCTAAAATCCTTCATGCCCAATACATTCTTTGCGAAACCACCTGCGCTCCAGCTGAAGTCACCATTAAGAAGCCATTCAAAGCCAAGCGAATTCAGATCATTCTGAGACACTTCGACAAAACGTGTTTCGATTTCAACCAGACGAGGCGTGACATTCAAATCTTCCAAGACCTGTTCGAATGTTGCCAGACCTTCTGACGTATTCGTGACGCGCAACTTGCCGATGGTCGTCAGATAAGAGATCGAAGACCCGATCGGCCATGTGACACCCATCTGCTTAAAGAACTCTTTCCATTTTTCTTCGTCCTTCACCCCGCCCATGGACTCGGTGTTCATAAAGGTAGCTTCGCCGGCACGTGCAGCTCCACCGCCTGCGGGTGCTGACAATTCCTTGGAGGCACTCCCGAGACGTTCGGACAACGTCGGTAACACATTATACGAACGGGTCATCAATTTTTCATCGGGATCATTCAGCGGAACAATCATAACGATGTTTCCATTGATACGGAACTTCATGCCGGTTACATCGCAAACCAACCTCAAAGCATCAAAGAGATTAATAAACCGTGCGCTCATCGCAGGAATCACAGGGACACCGGTCGATGCTGCAGTCGTGGCTGCCGCAAAGGGGTCTGCCGGTGCCGGTGCCGTGGCTGCCGCAGGTGCGGCCGCAGCCGTAGAAGCGAGCTTCAAAATCAAATTCACGCCCCGTTGATCAACAGGAATCTCAGGATCATCATAATCGCGGCTGGCCTGCTTGAAAAAGTCAATCGCATCCACAATCGTTGCCGGCGGCCGGAAGGTCACTTCTGGAATCACAATCGTTTTGAGCTTCTTGTTCACGACCTGCTCAGAAGACTTCGTGTCGCTGATGGTGACCGTCTGCGTCTTTGTCACCATTTCGAACCCGTTTTTAGGCAATTGCGGACTGTCCGGCGCATAGCGATCAGGTGTCCACGCCTTCACCACATCCTTAATCATCATTTGGCGCGTCGCTGAAAATTCAGCCTCCGAGACGGTCTGTATATGTTCGCCAATATTCTGGCGCAATTCAATTGCTTCCTTGTTCCCTGGATAATCACGCAACACAAGTTCGCATTCTTCAATGGCCTTTGTATATTCAGCCGTTGTAAAATATTGACGGGACCTGCGTAGCCGTTTACGAATTTCATCGCGCTGAAGTTTGTAGTCTGCTTCATTTAAACGGTGAGAAATGGAGGAGTTATCAATAACCGCCTTGTCCGGCTCTTGCTTGATCAGCTCAAGAAGACGCGAAGCCTTCACATGACCACGACGATGTGCTTCTTCCGCCATGTCTTTTGCTTTACTAAGTTCCCGAATTTTTAATAATTGCGACGCTTCGGCATAGTAAGATTCCGCTTCGCCATCCGAAGCTTTCTTACGTGCTACTGCATTTGCTGGACGATTAACAATAAATAACTGCACTTGCTTATATTGTTCGCAAGCCAACATATAATCCCCGTTCTTGAAGGATCTGTCCGCATTTGCAAGAAGTTTAAATCCGTGATCATCCATGGATTTAAGCCGCGTTGTTTCCAACATATTAAGTTCGGAAACAATCTCGTCTTGCTCTTGCTTTGGTGCTGCTGGCTTGGCTTCAACGATGGGCTTGGCTTCAACGGCGGGCTTTACTTCCGGTACAGGAACTGCAACGGGCTTAGCTTCTACGACAGGCGCAACGGGCGTCACCGCGGCGGGTGGCTCAACGGGTGCTGCTGGCTTGGCTTCAACGATGGGTTTGGCTTCAACGGCGGGCTTTACTTCCGGCGCAGGCACTGCAACAGGCTTAGCTT